>NZ_JAKUFY010000001.1:0-190845 GCF_022663675.1 Bacillus cereus group sp. BfR-BA-01355 | reverse complement strand
TTCCTCTACATAAAAGAATTTGAAAATGTAGAGCACTTTAAAATAGAATTAGAAAAATATATAGATTATTATAATACGAAACGGATTAAGGCAAAATTAAAAATGAGCCCGGTACAATACCGGACTCACTTTTATCAAGCTGCCTAATGAAATAACCGTGTCTAACTTTTAGGGGTCACTTCATAAATCCGTACTCTTTTTACTTTTATTGTGTGAATAATTGTCGTTTTTGTATACATCAATTTAATATATGTGTAGTTGTGTGATTTAAATGTTGCATATTCTTTTTAAATTAGAAAGATGAAAAGTAAGTTTTTTCGGAAAATTTAAATAGAAACTATTGACTTTATGATTGGATTTTTAATACAATGATACTTCGACTGAAAAATTAGAACGGACAGGAGGGAATCGTCGAAATGAGCAACATATTTGAAGATGAGTTACAAAAAATGAAGGATACTTTGCATACGATGGATGAGCAATTGGATAAGCTTGAAAAAATCCCAGTTTATTATGGAGAAGATTTTAAGGAGCAAATTCTTGAAAGTATGAGAGAGTCTAATAGACAAAATTTACGTATTGGTGTGCAAGAGCCGTACTTTGGAAGGTTAGATTTTCAGGAAGATGGTAAAGAAGCAGCTATGCCGATTTATATTGGAAAAGTAGGGGTTTCGGATATGGACACGATGAAACCAATCATTATTGATTGGAGAGCACCTGTCGCAAGTATGTTTTATTCATTTACCGGTGGAGAAGAATTAGCATTTTATCAATCACCAGATGGGTTAGTAGAAGGTGATGTGTATTTAAAACGAAACATTTCTATTCGAAAAAGAGAACTTGAACGTGTCGTTGATACATATGTAAAAGGAAATGAAGATGTATCACATGCCGATGATTTTCTTCTATATCGATTAGGTGAGAATAAAGATAATAAACTAAAGGATATTGTTTCAACGATTCAATCGGAACAAAATGATATTATTCGTGCGGAAAGAAACTTGCCATTATTAATTCAAGGGGTTGCAGGGAGCGGAAAGACAACAATTGCTTTACATCGCCTTGCTTTTTTGATTTATGAATATCGTGAGCAGCTAGAAGCTGAGAGAATGATCGTATTTGCGCCGAATAGTCTGTTTTTAGACTATATTTCGAGTGTACTTCCTGAATTAGGTGTAGGGAATATTAGTCAAACAACGTTTCCGGATTGGGCATTACGTACGTTAGATGATTCAGTGAAACTAAAGCAGACAGAAGAAAAATTGAAAGAAGCATTTTCAATTAATCGTGATGAAGAAAAGGTTATGCTCGGTAAATTGAAAGGTACACTGGAATTTAAGTTCTTTATTGAAGAGAGAATGATTCAATTTGAAAATGAATTAATACCAACAAGTGATTTTGAGGCATGGGACAAAGCTATTATTCCAGTAGAAGACATAAAAAAATGGATGCAAGTTGAATATAAACATTATCCATTAAAGAAAAGAAGAGAAAGATTAGTCGGCCGAATGAAGCGCTGGATTGAAATTGAACTGAAAAAGTATGGAGAAACAAACGAGAAGAAATTATTAAAAAAAGAAGCGACAAAGAGATTGAACACTTATATGAAGTTTTGGCCGAAAATGAGCCCACTTTCACTATATAGTTCAATATTGAAAAGTAAAGAAATACTCGAAGTATTGCCTGAAGAACTTGTGAAAGAAACTGAAAAGAGTTGTCGTAAAAAAGAAGTGTATGTAGAAGATTTACCAGCTTTAATTTACATACATCACCGCATAACAGGTATTGAAATCGGACAGAAATTCCATCACGTCGTTATTGATGAAGCGCAAGATTTTCCACCATTCCAAGTTTATGTATTAAAAGAAATTACACTAGGTAATTCTTTTACTATATTAGGTGATTTATCTCAAGCAATTTATGATTATCAAGGAATTGAAGATTGGAGTGCTTTTAAAGAAGTATTCCAAGAAACAGGTTATTATGAACTGACGAGAAGTTATCGTTCTACAAAAGAAATTATAGAATTTGCGAACGAAATAATTAAAAATGCAGAGATTCCAGTTGGGCTCGCAACACCAGTTTTTCGCAGTGGTGAAGATGTTAAGGTAATCCATGCAGAAGATCAATTTAATGAGATTATGAAGACGTTAAAACATCTACAAAACGAAGATGTGAAAACCATTGCGGTAATAGGAAGAACAGACGATGAATGCCGCGATATATATGAGAAATTAACAAAAGCAGGATTGGCTGTAAACGTTATTGAAGCAGATCAAAGTAAATATGAAGGTGGTATTTCAGTAGTACCTGTCTATTTAGCGAAAGGTTTAGAATTTGATGCGGTGCTTTTAATTGATGTGGATGAAGAACATTACAAAAACACAAAACATGATGCAAAGTTACTATATGTCGGATGTACGAGATCACTTCATGATTTATGGATTTTCCATAGTGGGGAAGCGTCACCTTTAATTAAAGGATTAAAATAAAGTGAAACTATAATCAGTGGGGAGTTTTACTGCAAGCTAATGTGGGATAAATATAAAAAGAGGATTTTCTAGTACTGTATGAAAATCCTCTTTTTTATATTGAAATGGTAGATGTGTAAAATGACAATAAAGTTATTTAATTTTAAAACCTAAAACAAGTATAACCCCGCTCTAAATTTAGGACGGGGTTAAAACATAGTTATTTAATTTTCGATATAAGATACTTCACTGTACTTAAAAATATAACAATAAAGTCGTTTGAAAATCTAAGTTTTATTCAACAATATCGCCCATTGTTGAATAATGTTCAATTTTAAACGAATAAAGCCATTAATATTAAATTTTGATAGCTATCATCCAATTTTACACCCTTTGCTTTTCTACCCTCTTCAAAGAAGCCTAGATTCTTATATAACTGGATTGCACCTAGATTATCTTCCATTACCTCAAGACAAACTTTTTCAATCTTACTGTTATTTTTAGCCCAATTGATTAACGTTTCTAGAAGAGCTCTTCCAATACCATAATTTCGATATTCAGGTAGTATGGTCATCGCAAAAGCCCCTTGATGACTAATTTTTTCTTTGTTTCCGTTCTTAAAATCTATTGCACCGACTAACTTACCATCAACTTCAGCAATAAACTGTACATAATTTGGATTTTCATGATAAGCTTTTAACGTTTTTTGAATAGCATCGATACGCACCTTTTTTACATCCTCAACCGTACTTAGCGTGTATGGAGCGTTTATTAAAGCTTTTGAAGCAGAATCTAGTATTCTTTCTGCATCCTGTTCTTTAGCTTCTCTAATTATTACTGTTTTTCCATCCTTAGATTTATAAGTAAAAACATTAGTTGATAAGATACTACACACACCCTTTCGGAATATAATTAATTAAAATTTTTAACTGTTTCGCGATTCTTAAGTAAGAAAAAGTCGTATCACCTTTTTCTGCATTCGCTCTGCTTCAACTTAATAACGATTATTTCAAATGTTTCTAATTTTTACAATAATTTATTCCGTTATATAACCCGATTTTTGAATAACATGACTGGCGTTTTTTAAACAAATTCATTATCTCTGTACAAGATGAATTAACGACTTGAGCTGTTGTATAAATAATATACAATGACCTTTTCTAATTCCTTAGTTTGTCCTTTTTCCCGTATACGAACGGCATCTACTGGAATTTGTGTATGTTTTAACCAATCTAGAATAAGGTGTAGTTGTACTTGTATTTGACCAATGTGTAGCTTCTTTATGTTCTTATTCTGAATTCTATTAATTAATTGCAGCATATAGGGAAGTTTTTCTATACATTCGCTTAAATCTCCGCAATAACCTGAAGGGAATTCATTTGTACCAAATTCTAAAGTATTGATGTAATTAGAAACTAGGTATATCATGGCTTTTTGTTCGGTATAACCACCTAATTCAATCGCTTTTCGAAGGGATTTTTCTAAATCGTCTTCTTTATTGCTAGAGTCCATATAAATTCCTATCCATCTAAAAGGTCTTGAATCAATCGGATTGTTTTCTGTCCATCTATATAGAATATCAATTAGAAAACTATTTAGTGAGAAAGTTAAGACCTCATCTTTTTCGTTTAATGCATCTAAAATAGTAAACAGCGAAATGGCAAACTCTTCTTGATCTTTTGATTCCCATTTCTTTGCATTTGAAATAAATGTCTCTAAATGTTTATAAGCTAATTTTCGAAGTCCCGCTTCGCGATGCTGACAGTAACAAATAAAATCATGCCAATGTTCATTTGTATTCATATTTATAATAATGGTTTGTAATGCAGTATGAGGTTTATGTATTATAAGTCCCCCAATCTATTAAGAACGTGTTGAAAATTTAGTGTTATTATATCATTACATAAATTAAAAAGGGAGAGTTACTATGATTACAAAAGTAATTACGAAAAGTAATTGGGAAATCGCAAAAATAATTGGAGAAATTAATGAAGATTCACTTATAGAAGAGGGATTTATTCATTGTTCATTAGTAGATCAAGCTTTAAAAGTTGCAGAAAAATATTTCAAGCATGAAGAAGATGTTTTATTACTTACAATTGATCCAACCCTATTAAAAGCAGAAGTAAAATATGAACTTGCTTCTAACGGTCAAGAATATCCGCATGTTTACGGAGTAATTAATGTTGAGGCGATTGTAGAGGTTGTTCCATTGCATAAAGAAAACGGAGAGTTTATCCCGCATTAACAGACAGCTCGATTGGTGAGGGCTGATAATCAGTGGGGAATGAACCAAACCCCCACTGATTAAAAAAGATAAGTATGTTATATATGTTAGTGAGAAAAGCGCAAATCATATAGTTAGTGTATTTCATTATCCGTTTTTTTGTAAAAAATATTGTTTTTATCACACTAATACTGTACGATACATAGTATAAAACATATACTGTATGACATATAGTAATGGGAAAGAGGTGAGTGAATGGATGCTTTATTAAATTCGTTAATTACTGAACTAAGAAGAGGAACATTAACATTAGCGGTTTTAAGCCAGTTAAGAACACCGCAGTATGGGTATTCACTTGTCCAATTATTGGAGAAATCAGGGATCACAATCGATCAAAGTACTTTATATCCACTACTTCGCCGATTAGAAAAGCAAGAGCTAGTGACGAGTAGTTGGGATAAAACGGAGAGTAGACCGCGTAAGTATTACGTTTTAAGTGAATACGGATTAGAGATATTTTTGCAGTTAAAAAAGGAATGGATAAAGGATTCGAAGGAACTTTATAACTTATTAAAGGAGGAGGACAAGAATGAATTTAATTGATATTTATGTCGAGGAAGTAGCGAAGAGATTACCTGAAAAAAATCGTGAAGATATTATTCTTGAACTACGGTCAACAATCGAGGATATGTTACCGGATGATTATAATGAAGATGATGAAAAAAGAGTTCTTGAAAAATTGGGAAGTCCAGTTTCATTAGCTAATGGGTACTTGGATAGACCAATGCATTTAATTGGACCACGTTATTTTGATGTATATATGACATTATTAAAAATGATCTTACCAATCGCAGTTGTAATTGCGCTTATTTCAATGGTTGCAGAAAATTTTATTAGTTATAGTGGTGATCAGGCTGTATTAAATGTTATTTTAAAATTGATAGGTGAAGGCATTGGAAGAACGTTTGAAGTAGGTTTCCAAGTATTTTTCTGGCTGACAGTTGTGTTTGCTGTTATAGAAAGAATGGATAAAGAAAAGGACCCACAACCATTAACAACAAGTTTAAAAAAATGGACGCCAGATGATTTGAAAAATATTGCGTATATCCCGAAGAAAAAGGCGATCTCAAAGTTTGAAGTGTTTGGAGGTCTAATGTGGACGGCAATATGGGCTACACTTTACTTTTATGCGAATCATCTCGTTGGCGTATACAATGGTACGGAAAATGGACTGAAGTTTGTCTCGCCAACTTTTAATCAAGATGTTTTACTGCAGTACTGGCCAATCGTTGTAATTATGATCGTTTTTGAAATAGGTATATCCCTTTATAAATTAGTGCAAGGAAAATGGACGCAAAGATTGGCGATTGGAAATGCTATTCTTCAAGTAGCTGGGACGATAGTATTCATTGTAATTGTAGTAAATCCACATTTATTTAACACAGGATTTATTACGTATTTGGCAAATGCATTTACTATTTCCACAGAGGAGTTTAAAACGTGGCTCATTGGGGGAGGAATTTTCTTCTATACGTTATCTGCTGCAATAAATATATTTGATGGTTTCCGAAAAGCTAGTATTCGTACGTAGATAAAAATCGGAAATTTCGGTAAAATAAAACTATTAAAAAGATAGTGAAATAAGATGAACATGATGAAAGGAAGAAAACAATGATAAGGGAAGCAACGAAAAGAGATTTAGCATACATTTTAGATATTTATAACGATGCGATACTTTATACAACAGCTGTATATGCGTATAAACCTGTAACCCTTGAAAATAGAATAGATTGGTATGAACAAAAAAAGGCCGAAGGGTATC
The DNA here is from genome assembly GCF_022663675.1 of Bacillus cereus group sp. BfR-BA-01355. Taxonomy (NCBI): domain Bacteria; kingdom Bacillati; phylum Bacillota; class Bacilli; order Caryophanales; family Bacillaceae; genus Bacillus; species Bacillus cereus group sp. BfR-BA-01355. Next base: position 184,325 of record NZ_JAKUFY010000001.1, on the reverse strand, counting down.
CAATTTTCATATACGAATTAGATAATAAAGTAGTAGGATTTGCGACATTCGGCCCATTTAGAGCGTGGCCTGCTTATAAATATTCAGTTGAACATTCTGTGTATGTAGATAAGACATATAGAAAAAATGGCATTGGGTCTTTATTCATGAAAGAATTAATTAAAATTGGGAAGGAACGAGAGTATATGACCTTAATTGCTGGAATTGATGCAGAGAATGAGAAAAGTATTGCCTTGCATCAAAACTATGGATTTGTTCATGCAGGGACAATAAAAAAAGCTGGTTATAAGTTTAATAAATGGCTAGATTTAGCTTTTTATCAGCTGGAGCTTAACGGTCCTGAAAATCCTATAGAAGAATAAATATTTTTCGGTAGCAAGAAAAAATTCATGCTACCTTTTTCTTATTTTAATAGCTGATGAAAAGGTTTTTTATATTCAATATTGAATTATTAGAAGTTAATATAACGATATGAAAAGAGGGATGGAAATGGAAACTGTCATAAATAAAATAAAAGAGGTACAATCTAATTATGTGGGAATGGAAATTTATTCTACAAAAAACAATCGTATAGTTGCTTCATATAATAGTGAATTAAATATTCCGTTAGCATCAGCAGCAAAATTAGTTATTGGATTTGTAGTAGCACAAATGGTGAAGGAAAATAAACATAATTGGAATGATATACTTCATCACATTAAATTTAATCCGCATGAAGATAGTACGCAGTTATATCCGCATTTACAAGGAAGAACTTCTTTAACACTTAGTCAAGCGGTCGAGGTAATGATAGCTTGTCATGATAGTTACGTTGCACAGTCAGTTGTAATGCACTGTGGTGGATGGGATGCTGTGAAAATGTATGTACAAACGTACTTTTCAAAAATTCATATACAAGAGAATGCTAGAGATGAGAAAAATATTGGAGACTTAAATGAAGTTCTTGCCCTTTTGATACAAACCTTTCAAGGTTATAAATCAGAACCAGAATTATGGGAACCAATTATTAGTGGCATGGTAAGACAACAAGGAGAGTATGAAGAAATCCCATATTATCATTTAGCTCATATGACAGGTGGATTGCTCACAGCTACAATAAATATTGGTATAATAGGAATGTTTAACGAATTTCCGCTTCTTTATGTGATTGGGGGAAAAGATTTACCGAATCGACGTGAAAATAAAGAGGTAGATGAAGCTTTTGCAGTAGTTTTAAAGTACATATACAAAGAATATAGTGAAAACATGCTAGGAGTGAGCGGTTGAAAAGAAACTTAAAGACTTCAACAATCATTATTTTAATTTTAACGATTATTGCTCTTGAAGTTGGAATCGCACTATATAATCACAATTTGTCATTAGATACAATTTACTTTGCAGCAATCCTTATTTGTATTGTATTGCTTTTTGGTACACGTGTTTCTGAAGGGAAAGAAAGTAAATCGAAACGAGGGCGAAGAAAAACAGCTCTTATATTTTGGCCATCTATTTTATTGTCTATCACTTGTTTCGCAGTTATAAGTTACATAAGGATAGGCTATGTCTCTGTACCAGGGATAATTGGCTTTTCATGCTTTGTTACATATGGTGGATTCGTATGTATTAGTATTTTAAAGAGAAAAAATAAAATGTAGCTTACTAAGCTGAAAGGAAGCAATATATATGAAACATATAAAGAACGGTACACGCACTGAAGGAGAATATATTAAAAATAAAGTTATTCAATATAATATGTCCATCTTAACAGATGAGGCAAGACAGACGATGGAAGAAGTAAGCCTCGTAGTAAAAAATGAAGAAGGAAAAATTTTTGGTGGCGTAACAGGTACAATGTATTTTTATCACCTTCATATCGACTTTTTATGGGTTGATGAATCAGTTCGTCATGACGGTTATGGTAGCCAACTTTTACATGAAATTGAAGGTATTGCGAAGGAAAAAGGGTGTAGATTAATATTGCTAGATTCATTTAGTTTCCAAGCACCAGAATTTTATAAAAAGCACGGTTACAGGGAGTATGGTGTCGTTGAAGATCACCCGAAAGGTCATAGTCAGCACTTTTTTGAAAAGAGATTATAAAGTGAAACTTTAATCAGTGGGGGTTTTACGGGTAGCCGGATCCCACCAAACTTCTTTGCTTTTGCTGAATTTTGAGGTGGGGTCTTACTGCACGGCAAATAGCGGGATAATAATATTATGTATATTGGTTGATGGGAGAAAGCATATGTACACGTATAAATTGCAACAAGAACAACCAGTCTGTGCAGAAAAAATAAAAAAACTTTATGATTCTGTCGGTTGGTGGCCAGAAAGAAAAGAAGTCGATATTGAAATAATGTTAAAGAATAGTATAGCAATTGGAGTATGGGAAGAAAATGAATTAATTGGATTTGCTAGAGTCGTTTCTGATGGTGTTTTTCGAGCATACATTGAAGATGTTGTCATACATGAGAGTGTAAGAAATAAAGGTATTGGAGAGAAGATGCTTACAATATTACTTCGAGAAATATCTCATATTGATATTGTTAGTCTATTTTGCGGAGAGAAGCTAATAAAGTTTTATGGTGAGCAACAATTTCAAGCAACGAAGCAAATTGTGATGCATCGTAATCAAACAGGGAAAGAATAAGAGGTGCCAATTAAAATGAATGCAACAAGAGCGTACTGTTTATCGAAAAGAAAAGCGACAGAAGATTCTCCAGATGGTTGGAGTGCAACATGTATGAGGCTTAATAATAAAATATTTGCGATAGTAAATCATGAAGAAGGTGAAAAAGCTGCGATTACATTGAAGTGTGATCCAGAAGTCGCATTAAGAATAAGAGAAGATTATCCAGAAACAATTATTCCAGGGTATCATATGAATAAAAAACATTGGAATACCGTTTATATTCGTAAGGGTATAGAACAGGAGCAAATAAATAAAATGATTGATTGGTCGTATGATTTAGTACTACAATCATTTTCAAAGAAAAAGCAGCAGGAGTTAATGAATTAATATGTATTAGGAGTGTGTGTAATGAAAGATTCGATTAAAGATACGTATGATAAATTAGCGAGTACATATAAAGAAAATCTAGATTTCGCAAATCCATATAACAGTTATTATGAAAGACCGGCGATGATGGAGCTTATTCCAAAGGAACTAGAAGGAAAAAAGATACTAGATGCTGGATGTGCAGCTGGATGGTATACTTCTCAATTCATAGGAAGAAGAGCAAATGTTACAGCAATTGATATAAGTCCTGAAATGGTAAAAGCAGCAAAAGAAAATATAGGAGAAGAAGCAACGTTCCTTTGTCATGATCTGCAAGAAACATTGCCATTTGAAGATAGTACGTATGATGTGATTGTAAGTTCGTTAACTCTTCATTACTTAGAAAATTGGAATCAAGTATTTCAAGAATTTCGTCGTGTACTGAAGCCAGGTGGAGAACTTATTTATTCTATTCATCATCCTTTTATGGATTTCACAAAGTTTCCATGTGAAAATTATTTTGAAAAACAGTTATTAATAGATACTTGGGTTAAACCGAATATTACTATTGAAGTCAAGTTTTTCAGAAGGTCACTACAAGACATAATAAATGAAACTACAAATTATTTTGTATTAGAAGAGATAGTGGAACCGAAGGCAGTTGAAAAGATGAAAGAAGTAGACGAAAAATCATATTATTATCTAAATATGAATCCACATTTTCTTATCATAAAAGCAACTAATAAATAGCTAGTAAAATAACTTTATTTTACTAGCTATTTACAGTTATACATTATATATTAGGAGACTTTAAAATGAATACGAAACGAAATAGAGTATTATATGCACTATTTACTATAGTTGTTATTATTTTAGGTCTTAGCTCAAGGAAGTTTTCTTTTGCACTACCACATCTATTAAATGATTACTTAGGCGATGCTTTATGGGCATTAATGATTTTCACTGGCTTTGGATTTTTGTTTCTTAAAACAGAGACGAAGAAGTTGTCTTTTATTAGTTTAATGTTTTGCTACGGGATTGAAGTGAGCCAATTGTATCATGCTGAATGGATAGATAGCATGCGTGCAACGACTTTGGGTGGACTCGTGTTGGGATACGGTTTTTTGTGGAGTGATTTAGTGGCTTATACAATTGGTGTTGGAGTGGGAATACTGTGTGAGGTTATTTTTCGGAAGAAATAAGAATTGTAAAAGGAGTATTTGTAAATGGAACAAGCACTGGAAATTGCAAAGTTTTGGTTTCAAAATGAACATGTCACAGCTACTATAATGCAACCAAAAGTAGCGAAGGTTATATGCAAGAATAAAGAGTATATTTTAAAGAGAACGGGATCGATAGACCAACTTCTAGTTGAATTCGATGTTTTGGATCAACTGTATGAAAAGGGAATTAAAGTACAGAGAGTAGTAAAGACAGAAAATGATGAACAATATGTATTATATAAAGAAAAATATTATTGCTTATATGAGTATGTTGCCGGAAGTGTTTTAGAAATAAAAGATACGGATAAGCTGGAAAGGCTAGCAAGTACAATTGGAGAAGAAATAGCTAATCTGCACAAAGCATTACATTCGGTGAATAGTGATCATGAGTTAATAAAAAGAAATTTATATAAGACGGTATTTGAATGGGCTATACCAATTTTAGAAAAGAATGAGTATGTTCATCGAGAGGTAATTCAAAAGATGGAGCGAATGCACACAGATTTCAAGGAAACGGTCCATCCATTACCGAGACAAATTATTCATCGTGATATGCATCTATCAAATGTAATCTTTAAAGATGATAAACTGGAAGGGTTTATAGATTTCGAGATTTTAGAAAATAATGTAAAAATATTTGATGTATGTTATTGCTGTACAAGTGTATTAAGCGAGCTATTTAGTGATGAAAGATTAAGAGGAAAATGGTTACATATCGTTAGCAAAGTCTTTGAAGGTTATTATAAACAAAATGATTTAACGAAAGAAGAACTAAAAGCTATTTGGTATGTTATGCTTTCAATTCAAATTATCTTTATTGCTTATTTTGTCCAGTTACCAGATTTATTAAAGTTAAATGAAGAAATGTTCTTCTGGATCTTTGCTAATAAGGAAGATATTGAAGAAGTTATAGAAGGTATCGTAAAGGTATGAAAAAAATAATATTAATTGGTTCTGGTGGTTCAGGAAAATCTACACTAGCAAGACAGTTAGGAAATAAATTAAATATTAAGGTGCATCATCTTGATGTATTATTTTGGAAACCGAATTGGGAAGGTGCTCCGAGAGAAGAACAAATAACAGTTCAAAATAACTTAATTAAAGATGAGAAGTGGATTATTGATGGGAATTATGGCGGGACGATGGGTATCAGACTGAATGCAGCTGATACAATTATTTCCCTTGATATTCATAGAACAATTTGTATTTATCGTGCTTTTAAAAGAATTGTAAAATACCGAAATAAAACAAGACCAGATATGGGCGCGGGATGTGAAGAAAGATTTGATTTGCAATTTTTTAAATGGATATGGGAATATCCTAATGCTAAACGACCTACAATTTTAAAAGAGTTAGAGCAATTGCCCGAAGAGAAAAAGGTTATTGTTTTAAAATCTCCAAATGAGGTTCGGAAATTTTTAGAGCACATATAATAATAGAATGTAACACAAAAATTCTTTGTGGATCTTACCGATTAGTTTAATAAAACTAATCGTTTTTTATTATGAAAAATTTAACGCTTTTTGAAAATTGTATTTTGTAATGAGTATATGACTATAAGTTCATATAAAATGAACGTTTGGAGGAATAGAAAATGACTAACGATTTAATTCAACTAATCGATTCATTAATGGTCAATATTCCAGCTGGAGAGGTAGTATTAAGAGATGATCGAATAAAAAAAGAATGGCTAGTACAAATTCAACCATTTCTTCTTGCAAAGTATGCTGTAACAATGGAACTATATGATGCTATTACAAATAGTACATTAAATAATTTTGAAAAAAATCATAAACCAGTTGTAAATATTTCATGGAACGATGCCATTGCGTTTTGTAATGTACTTTCAAAAATAGCGGGATTAAAAGAATATTATTCTATTAGTGATGTTGGTCAAATTGTGAAATGTAATTTAGATTCGAATGGCTACCGATTACCATCTGAGACAGAGTGGCAATATGCATGTAAAGCAAGTACAACCGGATATACATACGGGAAACTTCTTGATATAGCGTGGTATAATGAAAATTCAAATGGACAAATTCATGACGTTGGCCAAAAGGAACCGAATGCATGGGGACTTTATGATATGCTAGGGAACGTTTGGGAATGGTGCTATGATTTGTATGATGAAAAAGTATACGGATCATACCGCATTTTTCGTGGAGGTAGTTGGGCGGAGGCAGCGAGAGGTTGCGGCGCTACTTGTCGTCGCCGAAGCCATCCCACATTTCATATAGAAGATCTCGGTTTTAGACTTGCTAGGTCAATTTAGCAGGAATATGATACGAACAACAAAGAAAAGAGTATGGAGAGAATCCATACTCTTGCTAACATAGAAATGATTTAACGTAAGGAGTGTTTATAATGGCGCGTGTTTTATGTATTAACGCTGGATCAGAAGGACATATAAATCCAACTTTACCGGTTGTAGAAGAATTGATTTCTCGCGGTGAAGAGGTCGTTTATTTCTCAATAGAAGCTTTCAGGGAGCGGATTGAAAAGACAGGTGCTACTGTACGAACGATTGATGATCAAAAATTTATAAAAGCGTTTCTATCTGGAGGCAGAAATTATTTACAGGAAAGAATAAACGGTCTTCTACATACAGCGGATATTGTTATACCTAGTGTTCTAGAACAAATTGAAGGTGAACATTTTGATTACATAATTCATGATTCTATGTTTGGCTGTGGGCACTTAATTGCTCAAATTCTTAAACTGCCATCCATAAATTCATGTACATCTTTTGCGCAGGATGAAAAATCTTTTGAACAAATGTTAGGTCATCTGTCAAAAAATATTCCAGTAGAAATTCATGATAAAATACAGAATGATTTTCAAAACTTAACGAAGGGAATTGCTGAAAAATATGGTGTTGAAATAAAATCACAGTATGAAGTTTTCTGTAATCCTGCACCCCTTACTATTGTGTATACAATTAAGGAGTTCCAGCCTTTTGGTGATACGTTTGATGAAACATATAAATTTGTAGGACCATCTATCTCTGCACACGTGAAAAACAGAGACGTTGATTTTACTTCAATTGAAGAAAAAAGTCCGATTTATATTTCATTAGGTACTGTTTTTAATGAAGCGATTGACTTTTATAAACTGTGTATGAAGGCCTTTGAGAATAGTGAGCATACAATTGTTATGTCTATTGGTAATAAAACGAAAATAAGTGATCTAGGCGAAATTCCTAAAAACTTCATTGTGAAACACTATGTGCCTCAAACCGAACTGCTTACTTATACGAAACTATTTATTACACACGGCGGGATGAACAGTACGCATGAAGGACTATATAACGGGGTTCTGCTCGTTGTAATACCGCAAAGTGCAGATCAGCCAGCAATCGCAAAGCAAGTGGAGAGTCTTGGAGCAGGAGTTCAATTACATATGAATGAATTAACCGTGGAGAAATTGCGTGAAAGTGTGGAGTTAATTTTAAATAACCCTTCATATAAAGAGGCTGCTTTGAATTTGAAGGAATCATTCCGAACATCGGGTGGATATAAGGAAGCTGTTGATGAAATTTTTACATTTGTAGGTCAGTAATAAATATAAAGTTATACATGAAAAAAGTGTCTATATTAAATGATATAGACACTTTTCTGTTGTAAGAAGAGAAGAATTGTTTAAATGGAAAAAATGAAAATACTAAATGTGAATTTTGAGAACTAAGTCTACAATTTCTGCTGCACACTTTTATTTTATCCCGTATTAACCGACCGTAAAACCCCAACTAATTAAAGTTTTACTTTATGATTTCAGGATGTGGTTTTATATGTTAGTAATAATTTCACTGTTTCTGCACAACTTCTGCACATGCTTAGGCGAGTTCTATGTCATTATATATTCATAAAGTGAAATATTTCACAAGGAAAAAATATATTTTCACTGCGGTGTATGCATAATTAATACATACATCGGTACAAGTTTGTCTCTTGTTATTCTTTTACATCAAAGCCCACATTCCACTACAAAGTATAACAAGAAGGAGACATGAACATGAATAATCGATTTTTAAAACAACTACAAAACATGAAAATGAACAAAAAAAGTTTAGGAGCTGTAGCATTAACAGCTGGAATTATTAGTACGACACTTATTCCTCAAAATGCTTATGCGCACGGTTTTGTTGAAAAGCCCGGTAGCCGATCCGCTTTATGTAGTCCAACTTATGGTGCGCTAAATGTAAACTGCGGAAGTGTTATGTATGAACCACAAAGTTTAGAAGCTCCAAAAGGGTTCCCACAAGGTGGTCCAGTAGATGGACAAATTGCTTCAGCAGGCGGAAAATTTGGTGGTATTTTAGATCAACAAACAGCAAATCGTTGGTTTAAAAATACAATCACTGGTGGGGAAAATACATTTACTTGGAAGTATACTGCGCCTCACTTAACGAGTAAGTGGCATTACTATATTACTAAAAAAGGATGGAATCCAAATAAAGCGCTAACAAGAGCAGATTTTGAACCAATTGGAACTGTGCAACACGATGGTTCTGCAGCTTCAAATAATTTAACTCATAAAATTAATGTACCTACTGATCGTAGTGGATATCATGTGATTTTAGCAGTATGGGATGTAGCTGATACAGCAAATGCATTCTATAATGTAATTGATGTTAATCTTATTAATGATGTGAAACCAGACATAGAAGCGCCAAGTATTCCAAATGGACTTCAGACGAAAAAAGTAACAGCGAATAGTGTAGAACTAACATGGAACTCTTCTACGGATAATGTAGGGGTAAGAGGATATCAAATCTTCCGTAACGGAGAGATGATCGATACAATACTAGGCACTCATTTTATTGATAAGAAATTACAACCAAGCACAGAATACTCTTATACTGTAAAAGCAATTGACGCAGCTGGAAATGTATCGAAAGAAAGTACAGCGCTTACAGTAAAAACAACAGTTGCGACTCCTGATACAGAAGCACCAACACAACCAAAAGGATTACATAGTATGGGAACGACAGCATCAAGTGTGGATTTAATGTGGAGTCCATCTGACGATAACATTGGTGTAGACCATTATGATATTTATAGAGAAATAGAAGGATTAATGAAAAAGATTGCAACATCCAATACAACTTCTTATATGGATAAAAATCTGCTTGCTAATACTACTTATAAATATGTAGTGAAAGCTGTTGATGTAGCTGGAAATGAATCCGTACAGAGTGATATATTCACAATTACTACAAAAGATGAAAGCGCTTCATATGAAGCGTGGGATGCAAAAAAAGCATATAAAAAGGGAGATAGAGTTCTACACGAAGGAAAAGTATATGAAGCAGTCCAGAGTTATCAAGGAAATGGTGATCCAAACTGGATTTATGCATTATCATTATGGAAAACAGTGTAAGCTTTACCTAGGCATGAACTAAGAGATGATGGGCTTTGATGCAAAAGGGAATCTTGAGAATTCGCTTTTCTATTTATAAAAAAGACGACGTATTCAGCGTCGTCTTTTTTTCTAAATTTTACTTCCCTTCATTCAATGATGATAAGTCCCGTAATTAATTAAACTAAAGTGTTATTTTAATAAAATAGCGGGAAAAGGAGAGATTTATAGAAAAATCGTTGTGTATGATTCTAAAATGTTTTTGAAAATGTATGGAGTGAAATAAAAAGAACCCTTTGTAAAACGGGTTCTTTTGGTGCGTTAATCTATTAATTACAATCTTGATGATATTCATCACACGAATCTTTATTATCGTTACAGCAAATACAAAATGTTTTTTGCACAAATAAACTAACTATACTAGTAGGGCCTTCCTGTTTCGTAAAAGTAAGACTTTGAAAATCTTCAACTTGAAATATTTTTGTTTGAACAGGTTGTAATGTTGTAGTAATTGGGCGGCTAGATTTTCTTGTTAGAATAGTTACTTGAACGGGTGCACTCATCCCGACAACGAATAACTGAATTAATGTTTTATTATGATTGTTTGTGAAATCCTCAAATACAGTTTGTGGAGCGGTGGTTTCAAGGAAAACAGATAAAGGTATATTTCCATTTGCATTTTCTTCAGAACCAGTTATCGTATGAGTTTCAATAAAACAGTTATTTTTTTGATCGTTCGAATACGATTGGTTTTTATAATATTTTTTACCATCTTTATAAAAATAATTAGCCATAATTATTTTGCTCTCCTTTCTTTGGAATATCAATATATAGTATTAATTAAAAGGAAAGAGTGCTTGTACTAAAGAATAATATCCGCTCTTGAAAATAATTGAAAAAACAATTTGATATGCATACTATTTGAGAATGTTGTAGTTTCTAACTAAAAATAAGCACACATTAAAGTGTGCTCTAGATAAGAAAGGTAAGAATCTTATGAATGGAGAATCTCCATTCAATAGCATATGCTTGTCAAATTTTAAGGTGAAAACTTTTTAACAAGAAAGTTATTCAGAAAATTTTCCTGTGATGATAAAATTATATTTTTGATTTTAAATGTTTGGAATTATGGATGTCGAGATGGATTTTTAAAAAAATTATAGAAATTTAATTTTACTATAAATAAAGGAGCAGTTAGCCAAGTTTAACTAATCGATATATAGATATTATATTGAGTTATGTATTGTATTCGAGGAGGAATAAAGAATGTGTACGTATTGGGAAACGTATTTAGAGAATTCTCCGAGAAGCAAGAAAAAAATAAATGAGCCGTTAGCAAAAGCTAACGGCAAACAGGGATGTCATACTAGATGTATTTATAATATTAAAGAAATATTGATTTTTATTCAAATGGAGAGAAGTAGGCTATTAACATGGAGATGCATAAATTCATATCCTGTAAGTAGTAAATTAATGACGGGATAGATTGAAAATGGATGATCCGATTAAGGAGATAGTTGGTGCTTGGTTTGTTGCAGTAGGGACAATTATTGCTGCGGTTGGTAGTACACCTTTTAAAAAATTGAATGACGAATTAAGAAGAGATTTAAACGTATGGGGGAATGTATTACAGGCAACAGGGAACGGCCTAGAAGCTGATGGACAAGGGGAAATATCTCTTGAAAAAATCGGTAATGAAATCCAATCAATTGGTAATGTAACGGTTTTAACAGGACTCATTATAGAATTTGAAGATAATACACAAAAAAAAGTAGTGATTGCAGGGAATTGGATTCAAGCATTAGGTGGTATTACATCAATAGGTGGTGAATTAGAGGATAGTTCCGACATAGATGAATCGTATAACATTGTTGGGAATGTGTTACAAGCGACTGGAAATTCATTACAGGCAATAGGTGGAATAGATGAATTGAAAGCTAGTCGGGATAAAGTGGAAGAAATTTCGGAAGGAAATGAGGTGGATGGACAGATTATAGTGATTACGGGGAGCTGGATTCAAGCGGTTGGTTCAGTAGTTTCATTAATCGGTCAAATAAGAGAAGAAAGACAAGAGATTTTAGACAACAATTCATAGTGAGTTTAATAAAATATTCTTTTTAAAGTGAAAGCAAACAGAATATAGTGCGAATAGAAAACTAGAGAATGCCAATTTCATTAAGGGTGTTTTAAGACTATGTATGCTAGGTTCTTTGCTTTCAAGTTAAAAGTTCTTTCATTGGAATATTCACTAAAGAGACTTTCAAGTGAATAAGATACAGAGAGGTGACTATATGAATAAACAATATAGTCACCTTTCTATTATGATAACATTTTCGTCATAAGTATATGTGGAATGCTATCTTCCATGAATATATCAGAAGAAGTTTGATAGCCTAATTTTTTATAAAATCCTTCAGCTTGTGTTTGACCGTGTAGCTTCACTTTTGTAACTTGTTCGTTACGAGCAATTTCTTCTAACGTTTGAATGATAACTTTACCTAATCCGTATGTACGATAATCTTTTAAAATACAAATACGTTCTAATTTTCCGACACCATCAACAAATCGTATACGCCCTGTGCCTACAGGAAACTCATGATAATAAACTAAAATATGTTTACATTGCTCTCCGATTTCATCGAATATATCGAATTCATCTGCAAGAGGGACACCTTGTTCTTTTACAAATACTTCTTTTCGAATGTGAAAGGCAGTTTCTAAATCAGTAAGTTCTGTTATAAGTTTGGATTGCAAAATGTTCAGTCCTTTCTAGTGTAATCAGCTTGTGTTTTCATAGTATATCATAATAAAGTGCTATTAAGAGAAGATGAACATACTAAAAAGCCAACTTTAAAAAGTCAGCTTTTATTACAATTCCTTTATCCCATTTTTAGTGCCGATAATTGCTTTACTCGTCATACTTATAAACAATCCTGTTTCAACTACACCAGTAATCATTTTTAATTGGGTGTGTAAATGGGCAGGATTAGAAATATGATTAGAGAATATACAATCGATAATCATGTTATTGTTATCGGTTATATAGGTTTCATTATTTTTCAAACGTAATGTTGTTTGACACCCTAAAGACTGAATTTTATTTTCGGTTTGTTTCCATGAAAAAGGGATGATTTCAACAGGTAATGGAAAATTACCTAAATGTGTTACAAGTTTCGATTCATCAGCAATGATAATTAGTTCTTTAGAGGAAGAGGCAACGATTTTTTCACGAAGTAATGCACCACCACCGCCTTTTATAAGTTGTAAATTTGAATCAATTTCATCCGCTCCATCAATTGTAAAATCAAGACTTTGTACGTCGTTTAACGAAATTAGGGGGATATTTAGTTGCTGTGCTAATGCTTCAGTTTCCTTTGATGTCGGTACAGCTTGAAATGATAATCCTTCTTTTACATACTCACCTAATTTTTGTATTGTCCAATATACAGTAGAACCTGTACCAAGCCCAATCTTCATGCCATCATTTACAAAGTTAGCAGCATATTCGCCAGCGAGTTGTTTTAAATTCATCGCTTTACTCCGCCGGACGTGGCCCAGCATCAAGACTTGAATTTTCAACTGTAAGTACCGGACGAACGACTATATCTTTATGTACACGCATTTGACAAGATAATCGTAAATGATCTTCAATCCCTTTTTCCGTCATTGCATGTTTCTCATTCGCACTCGCTTCACAGAAATCACCTGCTAGTATTTCTACTCTACAAGTCGTGCAACGTGCATTCCCGCCGCAACGATGGAGAATGTTGACACCGCTATCTTCAATTGCTAATACTAACTTTGTTCCTTCTTTCACATCAAAAGTTCCCGCACCTTCAATTGTTAATTTTGGCAAATTTGTTCCTCCTCACGTAAAATTGTACATAACATATTTATGACCGCGAATTCTTGAACATAAACATTATTTTTTTATACCCCCGTAACTTTTTTAAATGTAGAATCGTTTATTAAGTAAGCGCTGAAAAGGAGTGGTTATTTTGTGCACAAAAGTAACTCATGTTTTAAAGAATCATATCGATATGAATCATTCAAATATAAATTTTTTAATTGAACAATATGGAGAGCTAAAAAGATACTGTACTTTTTTAACGAAAAACAAATGGGATGGGGAAGATCTCGCCCAAGAAACGGTGTGTAAAGTGCTTCAAAAATATAGAAATAAAGATATTTGTATGACACTCGTCTATAAAATAGCTAGAAATCGTTGGTTAGATCAGATGAAGTCTAAGTCTGTTCATGAAAAAATAAGAGAACAAATCACTGTTGAAGAACCACATGAGAACATTGCAGATTTGCATGAAATGGTAGGGAAAGTATTGTCTTCATTAAATGTACAGCAATCCGCAATTTTATTATTAAAAGATGTTTTTCAATATAGTATCGCTGATATTGCTAAATTGTGTTCTGTATCAGAAGGTGCAGTGAAAGCTTCTTTATTTCGGAGTAGAAATAGGCTGAAAACTGTAAGTGAAGAAGGGATCGAGATAGTCGAATTCACAGAGGATATTGAAGTTGTTGTAACGTCTATTCGTGAGGAAAGACCGGAATTGTTAACGAAACTTCTTCCGACAATAGATTTTACTAAGTTACCATCTAAACAGCCAGTCTTATTATTTAGTGTAAAAGAACCTTCTTCCTACAGTTGTATGCTTTGCGTTGCATAACAAGTATTGGGGGGATTTAAAATGAATGCAATTCCATATGTAGTAGAACAAACAAAATTAGGAGAACGTTCCTATGATATATATTCAAGGCTATTAAAAGACCGCATTATTATTATCGGTTCAGAAATTAATGATCAAGTAGCGAGTAGTGTCGTAGCTCAACTATTATTTTTAGAAGCAGAAGATGCAGAAAAAGATATATATTTATATATCAATAGCCCAGGAGGTTCAACGACAGCAGGTTTTGCAATATTAGATACGATGAATTTAATTAAACCAGATGTACAAACGCTATGCATGGGCTTTGCGGCATCATTTGGTGCATTGTTATTATTATCAGGAGCAAAAGGAAAACGGTTTGCGCTCCCTAACAGTGAAATTATGATTCATCAGCCGCTTGGTGGTGCACAGGGGCAAGCAACAGAAATTGAAATAACAGCAAAAAGGATATTAAAGTTAAAGCATGATATTAATAAAATGATTGCAGAAAAAACAGGCCAACCGATTGAAAGAGTAGCGCATGATACAGAAAGAGATTATTTTATGACCGCAGAAGAAGCTAAGGAATATGGAATTGTAGATGATGTTGTTACGAAAAAATAAGATGAAAAAGGCTAGAGGATATGTTAATTCTCTAGCCTTTTTATTAATCTTTTACCCATTCATCAACTAATGCTTGATTTTTTTTAATCCATTTTCGCGCAGCTTCTTCAGGATCTTTTGTTTTATTTAACATGACCATTAACGTACCAAGTTGTTCATCGGTCATTTTCCATTTATCAAAGTATTTTATAACATCTGGGTGATCTTTTTCGAAACCTTTACGAACGGAGTAATAAATGTCATCTTTTTCACCATATACTTTCTTAGGGTCTTTTAAATATTTTAAGTCAAATTCTGAAAAACCCCAATGCGGATTCCAAAGCGTAACAGCGATTGGTTTCTTTTTCGTATATGCTTTCTTTAATTCACTCATCATCGCAGCTTCTGAGGATTGGACAAGTTTTAGTTTTATATCATATTCTTTCATTGCTTTATTCGTTAAATTCATAAGACTACTACCAGGTTCGATACCGACAATTTTATTATCTAATTCATCTTTATGAGCATTTAAGTCTTCAATACTGTTAATATTTTTCACATAGGAAGGTACGACTAGACCAAGTCCAGTACCTTCGTACCATTTTGATTTTAAGACAATATCATCTTTATAACGATCGTTTAGCGGCTTATCCGTAACGGGTAGCCATACTTCTAAATTCGCATCAACATCACCACGAGCGACACCAGTCCAAATTGCGGCTTTTTCTAAATACATGAGCTCAACTTTGTAGCCTTTTTCTTCTAATAAAACTTTCCACATGTTTGCAGTTGCAATATTTTCTTTCCAACTTGTTACACCAAGTTTAATTTTTCCTTTCGAATTTGCATTTGTTGCATTACATGAAGTGAAAATCATAGTAATAAATAATGCAAGGCATATAAACCAAATTTTCTTTCGCATCGAAAACCTCCTAAGTAGTGTTTGCCTTATAAAATAAATGTATAAGTAAGCATTCTTATTATGAACGGAAACGAGAATTTTAAAGAAATCTTATGAATGTCATTTTTATGTAATATTTCTTTGCAAAATCGCAACACTATGTGAATAGATGGGTAGAAAAGGAGTAGTGACATGGATAATACAAAGGTGCGTGTTGAAAACGTAACAAAAGTATTCGGGAAACATCCGCAAAGAGCCCTTTCTTTATTAAAAGAGGGGAAAAGCAAATCGGAAATTTTAAAAGAGACAGGAATGAACGTTGGTGTAAAAAAAGCAACGTTTGAGGTATACTCTGGAGAAATTTTCGTTATTATGGGTTTGTCTGGTAGCGGGAAATCTACGCTAGTTCGTATGTTAAATCAATTGATTAAACCAACTGCAGGTCATATATACATAGATGGTGAAGACATCGCAACGATGGGAAAAGAAGAGTTACGGAGAGTAAGAAGAACGAAAATGAGTATGGTATTTCAGAAGTTCGCTCTATTTCCGCATCGTACGGTTATACAAAATGTTGCATATGGTTTAGAAATACAAGGGGTTTCGGTAGAAGAGCGAGAGAAAAAAGCGTTAGAATCGCTACAGTTAGTAGGACTCGATCATCATAAAGATAATTATCCAAGTCAACTTAGTGGTGGTATGCAGCAGCGCGTTGGAATCGCAAGAGCACTAACGAATAATCCAGATGTATTACTAATGGACGAGTCATTCAGTGCATTAGATCCACTTATTCGAAAAGAAATGCAAGATGAATTGTTAGAGTTACAAGATAAAATGGAAAAAACGATTATATTTATTACACATGATTTAGATGAAGCGCTTCGAATTGGGGATCGTATCGCATTAATGAAAGATGGAGAAATTGTCCAAATTGGAACGCCAGAAGAAATTATGATGAGCCCCGCTAATGAATTCGTAGAAAAGTTTGTTGCGGATGTGAATTTAGGAAAAGTAATTACAGCGGAATCTATATTAAAACGACCAGAAACTTTATTAATTGATCGTGGACCACGTGTAGCCCTTCAAATTATGAGGAATGCAGGTGTTTCAACTGTATATGTTGTCAATAAAAAGTATGAGTTTTTAGGTATATTAACCGCGGATGATGCGAGTAAAGCAGTTCAAAAACAATGGCCGATTGCTGATTTATTACTTAATGATATTCCGCATGTGTATTTAGATACTTTACTGGAAGAGACATATGCAAAAATGGCGGAGATGAAATATCCGTTACCAGTAATCGATGAGAAGAAAAGGCTAAGAGGAATTATTAAACGTGAAAGTGTCATTCAAGCTCTTGCAGGAAACATTGAGGAAGAGGTGAAAGACGATGAATAATATACCACGTATTCCTTTAGGAGAATGGGTCGACTCATTTGTTGCAAGTTTATATGAGCACCTTGAAGGCATATTCCGAGGGTTCTCTTATATTATCGGCGGATTCGTTGATTTACTCACTAATTTTTTAACAATAATACCGGCCATATTGATGATTATTATCCTTTGTTTCCTCATTTGGTACACAACGAGAAAAGTATCATTAATTATTTTTACACTAATCGGCTTATTGTTTATTTTAAATATTAACTACTGGGCACAAACGATGCAAACATTAGCACTCGTACTTACGTCTGTTATTATTTCAATTATTGTCGGAATTCCAATTGGAATATTAGCATCTCAAAATGAACGTTTTTCAAAATTTTTAAAACCAACATTAGATTTTATGCAAACAATGCCGGCATTCGTATACCTCATTCCAGCGATTACATTTTTCGGAGTTGGTGTAGTACCTGGAATTATTGCATCGGTAATCTTTGCAATGCCACCTACAATTCGTTTTACTGACTTAGGAATTAGACAAGTTCCAGAAGATTTAATTGAAGCAGCGAATGCATTTGGATCCACAGCATCACAAAAACTATTTAAAGTACAATTACCACTTGCAACCGGAACGATTATGGCTGGTGTGAACCAAAGCATTATGCTTTCGTTATCAATGGTTGTAACAGCGTCACTTGTAGGAGCTCCTGGGCTTGGAGTTGATGTATATCGCTCGGTAACACAAGTTAATATCGGAATGGGATTTGAAGCTGGATTAGCTATCGTAGTAATCGCAATTATATTAGACCGAATTACACAAGGGTTCCATACGAAAAGAAAATAATGACCAAAAAACACACTTTTATAATACAAAGTGTGTTTTTTATTGCATCCAGTTTACTTACGAACGATAACAGAACCTCCAGCTGGTGCACAAACTTGATTTTGCTGTTGTTCCATGGATTTAATTAATTGATTATTTTCTTCGATTAATGAGATTAATTTAGCTAACTGACTTTCAAGGCTAGCGATGCGCTGCATCATATATTGTGAATCATGATGCAATGTAGTCCTTACAGGATGGGGGAATAAACATACTGTTGATTTATATTTGGATTCCAATGAGGATGCATTTGAATCTTTCCTCCTTCAATAAATTACGGATCTTTCTTATAGTAAATGCCTATATATATTTAATGGTTACTTGAAATTTTTTCATTATAAAAGGAGTATGTACAGAAAATGGAAAATATTATATGTGAAGTTAAAGTGCATTTTTTGAAAAGATTCAAGCGAGATAGTGCGTATATTAATACATTTAAGTGAGTGCATGTTGTTTAGGGAGAAATGATGGGAGGAGATGCAATTTTGGCTAAAAATAAAAAAAGAAATGATGCTTTGGCAATAGGTGTCGGTATAGGGGTTGTAATCGGTGTATTTCAAGGGCACTTTACAAATAATTTAGTAATCGGAATTGTGATTGGGATTATAATTGGGATTGCGTTTTTGAAGAAATAATGAGGTGTAAATTCATTTCAAAGTTGCAGTATCAAAAGAATGAATATTCTGAATCTTAAACCTGTTTTTCCTTTTTTTGTGATATTATATATGAAAAGGATGGTGATGGATATGTCAACAAACAATCAAGTAGAACAAAACTGCTTCATTTGCGAAAAACATAAAGGAAATATTATAGTTCCAGGTGGAGCTATTTACGAAGATGAACTCGTTTACGTTGGACATGTCTACTGGGATAGTGAAGAATCATACCTAGGTTATGTAATGATAGATATAAAAAGACATGTACCTGGCCTCGCTGAACTAACAGATGAAGAAGCGAAAGCGTTCGGACTTATAACAAGTAGAGTAAGTAAAGCGCTAAAAGAAAGCGAAGGTGCAGAGCATATTTACACTTTTGTTTCAGGAAATGGTGTACCACATATGCAGGTGCACATTATTCCACGTTATCCGAATACACCAAAAGAATTTTGGTCACCAACCGAAGTAGCGAAATGGACTGGTGCACCATATGGTGATGAAGAGAAAATAAAAAAACTATGCGAAAGAATACGTAAGTATATGGTAAATGAGTATGCATACAACAAATAATAGAAAATATTCATGGGTTGGAAATAAGAAGATGTGTTTAGACGAAGTTTCAGTAAAACAATATGGTGATATCGTACTCGGAATATATGGCGGTAATATAAACGCTGGAGCAAAAAAGAATGAAGATGGTGCGTTAGTTTGGTCGAATGATGATTGGGAGTTTACAGCTATTTTAGATGGACATAATAGTGCGGAAAGTGTTGATTTAGTAGTAAATACAATCGAAAAAGAATATGAAAATATAAAAGTAATAATGAATGAATCGATTGATACAGTATTTCGATCTGTTGAAAATCATATACTTTCAATTTTTCAATCCTCTTCATTTAAAGAAAAATGCCAAAGAATTAAAGGTGAAACAGCTTGCTTACTATGTGTAAGAAAAGAAAATTATATATGGTGGCTTTCTATTGGTGATTGTTTAGTGTATGTATTTCATGAAGAGTTACATAAGTTAGGGCAATATGCATTAAATCAACGTCATTTTTACGAATGGATTGGAAATGTAAACACATTTGATTTACCTGTTCCTTGCTATTCATCAGGTATTCGTGAATTACGTACTGGAAAGAACCGAATTGTAATGGTGACAGATGGGGTATTAGAATGCGGGGAACGCCGATATGAAACGCCATTAAATCTGTATAATAATATGAATAGAAATAATATTAAACTTAAAGAAAATGTTCACAATGTTTTAGAACATGTTCATCATCAATTCGGACGAGATAGTGCGACCATTATTAGTTGGGATGTTGAAAATAAAGATAATGCTACGTATCCGAGTGATCAGCCGGAGAAAAGGTAAAGGAGGAGGCCTTTCTGTTTCTTTTGAAACTAATTGTCTTATTGTTATGGATTATAATTTTAATTTTTTTAGAAAAAATCGTGAGGAAGAAGTTAAATATACCGAGACAAACAGGATGGAATAGTAAATATGTCAGTCAATCACATAAATGGGGACAATGGATCATCATTATTTCTTATGTAGTACTTATGATGATAGGTTCAATTTGGAATCCAATATACATGACTTATATACCAATTTTCTTTTTTATGACGTTGTACATTTTTCAAGGATATATGCAGTGGAAATATGATAGTAAAGCAAAAGAATATATTATTTCGTTTGGAATTGTTCCGTTATTAATAATTACAGGTATTATTTTGAATGTATTCTATAATACGTATTGGTGATGGATGGTCATACAAATAAAGGGTGAGAAAATGATAAGACCACATTTACGGGCTGAAGTAATGATTGTAAACGACGAACATTCAAAAGTACTAGTACAATGTGATGAAAACGAATCATTTTATCGTTTTCCAGGTGGCTCTATTGAATTTGGTGAAACGTCAAAAGAAGCAATAATTCGAGAGTTAATAGAAGAATACGATTTGAAAGTTCATGTTCAAGAGTTAGCAATTGTAAATGAACACATTTTTGAGTGGGACAACGAAAAAGGTCATCATTGTACATTGATATATTGGGGGACTGTTGAAAAAATCATTACAAATGAAATAAGGCATAAAGAGCATGAGGATATTATATTAATTTGGAAAAGTCTAGAGGAATTACAGGAGAAGCCGACATATCCTGAAGGAATCATAAGTTATTTAGAAGGGGATAACCGTAATATAGTCCAATTTATTTCAAGTAATTAAATGAAATAATAGGAGGGGTGAAAATAGGAGCTTCTACTTTTTGGATTATAACTATTGTTTTTTGTATAGCTGTCTATTTTCTCGATAAGTTTTTAAGAAAAAAATTGAATATGCCCAAGGGTGGTTTTTGGGGATATAAGAAACATGTAAATAGTTTACATAAAAAATTGGAAATAGGACTACTTTTTATTTATTTAATAACTAGCTTTATGTTTATCTTTAAATTCGAAAGTGTTAATATTGCTTATGTCATTTTTACTTATTTAGGTGGGAAGTTAATCTTAAGAGCATTGATGGAATGGAAGTATGATAGAGAGTCGAAAGAATATATATTTTCGGTAATTGGGGTATTCACGTTTATTTTTATGACTTCGATACTATTTTACTTCTTTCCACCTGCTGTATAATAAAAAAATTGATAGTATAAATAATAAGATAACTAACGAATAAGAAACCATTTACTTAGGAATAAACGGTTTCTTATTCTGTGTATGAAATTCTGTCTTTTTCATTCAATCATTTATTTTAGCTAGTATGAATGTAATGAAATTTGTTTTGTCCTCCGCATACTTATGTTTATCAGTAGGATTAGCTTGTGAAAGTTGAATTTTTAATTGTTCATACTGTATACGAGATGTTTTATTGTCTATTAAGTAATCTCGAAATTGTAATTGTTCTATTAAATATTTATTTCCTTGTTCATACATATGAATTTGATGAGTTCGTGGCTCTCCTTTATTAAAATAGTATCTTTCAGGCAATACATCTTTTCTGTATTTATAATTTAGTAGTTCCAACTTTGCGATACATTGTATGCCAACTGCATTATCTTTTAGTTCTATTGCTATATCAATAATTGGCTTTGCACTTAAATATGGAATAGAAGTACTACCAATATGGTGTATCGCTAAAATATGTTCGCCAATTTGTTCCTCAATGATTTGTTTCTCTTTCATAAACTCAATTTCCCATTCTTCAGTCCACGGCACTAAAAACACTTTCCCATACGGTAAACCTAACATTTAATTAGCACCTCTTTCAAAATAGTTTTCAAAAAGTTTATTACATCTTCTTAAAGCTTCTCAAAACAAGGTGTTCCCACAATCTCCAAGGAAGAATCTTCTTCGTAAAGATCATAAATTTTACACCTTTTCCAATAGGATATCGTAAAGTAGTACGCTTTGTTTCAGCAATTTCAACGATTTTATTAGCAACATCTATCGGATTACCAAATGTATCACTACCGCTATTAATATGTTTTTGTATTTTATCCATATATTCTTTGTAAGGAGATGTTGTATCAGATTGGTTTTCAGCTAGTTGTTTACCAACCTCCCATATATTTGTGTTGTAAGAACCAGGTTCAATTAAAGCGACATCTATTCCGAAAGGTTTTAATTCTAAGCGAAGCGATTCACTCCAGCCTTCTAATGCATATTTTGAAGATACATAAGGAGATAAACCAGGGAATCCAACTTGGCCGCTAATGCTGCTTATATTAATGATTTTTCCACTTCTTTGTTTTCTCATATATGGTAAAACAAGCTGGGTAATTGATATAGCTCCAAAAAGGTTCGTTTCAAATTGCTTTCGATATTCGTCTACTTGGATTTCTTCTACAAAGCCCCCATTTGCATATCCTGCATTATTTATAAGGAGATCTATTCTATTAATTTCTTTTAAAAATAATTGGAAATTATGTATAGAATTTTGATCTGTTACATCTAATTGTTGAACTTTTATATTTTGCTGTAAGTTAAGTTGAGTAACTTGGGATAGTAAGGTTCCTTGTTTTTCAAGGTTTCGCATTGTAGCGATAACTAAATAATCTTTTTTTGCGAGTTCGAGTGTAGTTAATAGTCCAAATCCACTTGAGGCTCCAGTAATTATTGCGATTTTTTTATTCATTTTTCGCCAGCTTTCTTTTTCTTTTATCATAACGAGTTATGATAAGAAAATCTATTATTCTTACATTTAGTATGAAATCAATTTGTATGTAAAAAAAGGGGATTATAGGGAATCAGCGTATATAGAGTAGTGTATATTAATATGATAATGAAATGAGGGAAGAAAAATGGTCCATGTGAAAGATGTATTAGCAGATCAGCTATTAGCGAATGCAAATGATCCTAGTTGGTATATGCCATTTTCCGATGCAGTTAAGGATTTATCTGAGAGGGAAGCTTGCTGGAAACCGAATGAAGAGAGTAATAGTATAGCTGAAATCGTACAACATTTACTGTATTGGAACTCTACGTGGCAAACTAGGTATAAAGAATCAAATGTGAATGCAGTACCCGCTATAGGAGATAATAACAAAAGTTTTATGCTTTCAGATAATCAAACTTTCGATGAATTACGGGAAAAACTATTAGAAAAACTGTTACAATGGCAAAATCTCATTAATGAAGAAAAGGTTGAAAGTGATGTAGTGGGATTTCCTGTTTCTGCAAAGTGGTGGGAAGTGTTAGCGAATGTAACAACTCATAATGCATATCATATTGGGCAAATTATTTACATCCGAAAATTACAGCAGAGCTTTGATAATGAATAAGATAATAGTTCTCAAATTAGGTGAACAAAAGTGGACAAAACGAGACATCTGTCTCATTTTGTCCACTTTTTTATTATGAAAGAAATGAGAAAACCCATGAAATCAAGGATTAGAATTTGGCATAGTACTTGCAATATAACAGACGAACAAGAAAATAGGAGGGCTGGACATGTTAAAAACAACTGAAAGTAAAGGGAATGAAATTACGAAAGAACAAGCTCGTTGGATGTACGAAAAAATGTTAGAAATTCGTAAGTTTGAAGATAAGGTGCATGAATTGTTCGCGCAAGGCGTTTTGCCAGGTTTCGTTCATTTATACGCAGGTGAAGAAGCGGTAGCAGTTGGTGTATGTGCCCACTTAACGGATAGTGACAGTATTACAAGTACACATAGAGGTCATGGACATTGTATCGCAAAAGGTTGTGATTTAAATGGTATGATGGCTGAACTTTTCGGGAAAGCGACAGGATTATGTAAAGGTAAAGGCGGTTCCATGCATATTGCCGATTTAGATAAAGGAATGCTTGGTGCGAATGGCATTGTAGGCGGGGGTTTCCCACTTGCTTGCGGTTCAGCATTAACAGCTAAATATAAAGGAACAAAAGATGTAAGTGTTTGCTTCTTCGGTGACGGAGCAAATAATGAAGGAACATTCCATGAAGGGGTTAATTTAGCGGCGATTTGGAAGTTACCAGTTATTTTTATTGCAGAAAATAATGGTTACGGTGAAGCAACTACATTTGAATATGCTTCAAGTTGTGATTCTATCGCTGATCGCGCAAAAGCTTATAATATTCCAGGTGTTCAAGTAGATGGAAAAGATCTTCTAGCTGTATATAAAGCTGCTGCAGAAGCAGTTGAACGTGCGCGTAATGGTGATGGTCCAACAATTATTGAATGTATGACATATCGTAATTATGGTCATTTCGAAGGTGAAGCGCAAACATATAAAACATCAGAAGAAAAAGAAGAACATTTAAACGAAAAAGATGCAATTGTGAATTTCCGTAAGCATTTAATTCATGAAGGTTTATTAACAGAATCTGAACTTGTTGATATGGAAAAAGCAGTAGATGATGCAGTACAAAGATCCATTGAATTTAGTGAAAATAGTCCATACCCAGACGATGAAGAATTATTAAAAGATGTATACGTTTCTTACAAATAAGAGGAGGGTGAAAAATTATGACTAGAACAGTAAGTATGTCAACTGCAATTAATGAAGCGATGAAAATCTCAATGCGTCGTGATGAAAATGTAATTTTAATAGGTGAAGATGTTGCAGGCGGTGCACAAGTTGATCACCTGCAAGATGATGAAGCTTGGGGTGGTGTTCTTGGTGTTACGAAAGGACTTGTACAAGAGTTTGGCCGAAATCGTATATTGGATACACCAATTTCTGAAGCGGGTTATATGGGAGCTGCGATGGCAGCTGCTGCAACTGGGTTACGTCCGATAGCTGAGTTAATGTTTAATGATTTTATCGGTAGTTGTCTTGACCAAGTATTAAACCAAGGTGCGAAATTCCGTTATATGTTTGGAGGTAAAGCAAAAGTACCCGTTACAGTACGTACGATGCATGGCGCTGGTTTTAGTGCAGCAGCTCAACATTCACAAAGTTTGTACGCATTATTTACGAGCATACCAGGTATTAAAGTTGTTGTTCCTTCCACACCGTATGATGCAAAAGGCTTATTATTAGCGGCAATTGAAGATGATGATCCAGTAATCTTCTTTGAGGATAAAACACTTTACAATATGAAAGGTGAAGTGCCAGAAGGATACTATACAATTCCATTAGGAAAAGCAGATATTAAACGGGAAGGTTCTGATGTAACAATTGTCGCAATCGGAAAGCAAGTTCATACAGCGCTTGCAGCTGCAAAGCAATTATCGAAAAAGGGGCTTGAAGTAGAAGTAATTGATCCACGATCTTTATCACCGCTTGATGAAGATACTATTTTATCATCTGTTGAAAAAACAAATCGTCTTATCGTCATTGACGAAGCGAATCCTAGATGTAGTATTGCAACAGATATTGCGGCAATTGTAGCGGATAAAGGTTTTGATTTGTTAGATGCACCTATTAAACGAATTACAGCACCACATACACCTGTTCCGTTCTCACCACCACTTGAAAAGTTGTATTTGCCAACGCCAGAAAAAGTAATTGAAACTGTATCAGAAATGATTGGAGACCAATCTTTATTACATGTGTAATAAAACGATGAGAAGGGAGAGAGACACATGGCTGTAGAAGTTGTAATGCCGAAGTTAGGTATGGCGATGAAAGAAGGTATTATTACGAGCTGGAATATTAAAGCAGGCGATAATGTAGCAAAAGGAGAACTGATCGCTAGTATTAACTCAGAAAAAATTGAAACGGAAATTGAAGCACCCGCTGATGGTACGGTACTTGATATAGCTGTAAGTGAAGATGAAGGAGTGCCGCCTGGTACTGTAATTTGCTACATCGGTAAACCGAATGAAAAGGTAGAAATGCAGGAAAGCACACATGTTGTAGAAGAAAAAACATCTAATATAGAAGTACAAAATGTACAAAATCAAGAAGCAAATGGGAAAGAAGTATCGAAGCAAAGAATTAAAATTTCACCTGTAGCCAAGAAAATTGCAAAGTCTGAAAATCTGGATATCAAGGCATTAGTTGGTACAGGTCCTGGCGGAAGGATTACAAAGGCAGATGTATTAAAAGTACTTGAGGTAAGAGTAAACGTTCCGGAAATATCTGAACGAGAAGAAAGTAAAGCGGTTCCTGTTACTGGTATGCGTAAAGCAATCGCAAATCGTATGCACGCAAGCTTACAAAATAGCGCACAATTAACGTTAACGATGAAAGTAGATGTAACAGATTTAGTTGCTTTACATAAAGAAATAGCAGAAGTTGTACAAAAAAGATATGATAACAAACTAACCATTACGGATTTCGTCTCTCGTGCTGTTGTATTAGCGCTTGGGGAGCATAAAGAAATGAACAGCGCTTATATAGATGATGCAATTCATCAATTTGAACATGTTCATTTAGGCATGGCAGTCGCATTAGAAAAAGGATTAGTCGTTTCGGCTATTCGCTTTGCAAATAATTTATCTTTAGTAGAGTTGTCTAAAGAGATTAAGAATGTGGCACAAAAGGCACGAGCAGGTAGCTTAAGTAGTGATGATATGCACGGAACGACATTTACAATTAGTAATTTAGGTAGCTTTGGTATTGAATATTTTACGCCGGTATTAAATACACCTGAAACTGGTATTTTAGGTGTAGGTGCAATTGAACATGTTCCTGTATATAAAGGGAAAAAACTAAGAAAAGGAAGTATGTTACCTTTAAGTTTAACATTCGATCATCGTGTATTAGACGGTGCACCAGCAGCTGCATTTTTACGCACAATTAAACATTATTTAGAAGAACCTATAACAATTCTTTTATAAAGAGAAGGTGAGAGAATGGGTAAATTAGTTGTTATTGGGGGTGGACCTGCTGGCTATGTAGCAGCAATTACCGCGGCTCAAAATGGCAAAGATGTCACTCTTATTGATGAAGCTGACCTTGGCGGAACATGTTTAAATGTTGGGTGTATGCCTACGAAATCACTGTTAGAAAGTGCTGAAGTACATGACATTGTGAGAAAAGCGAATGATTATGGAGTTACGATTAATACAGAAAATATCTCAATTGATTGGGGTCAAATACAGGCGAGGAAATCACAAATCGTAAAGCAACTCGTCCAAGGAATACAATATTTAATGAAGAAAAATAAAATTAAAGTTGTAAAAGGAAAAGCGAAATTCGAAACGGATCATCGTGTGCGAGTTGTACAAGGAAATAAAGAAGAAGTAATTGATGGAGGGAGCTTTATTATTGCAGCTGGTTCCGAACCTACAGAATTACCATTCGCTCCGTTCGATGGGAAATGGATTTTAAATAGTAGCCATGCAATGTCTCTTGAGAGTGTACCATCTTCATTGTTAATCGTTGGCGGTGGTGTAATAGGATGTGAGTTTGCAAGTATTTATAGTAGACTCGGCACAAAAGTATCGATAGTTGAGATGGCACCGCAATTACTACCTGGTGAAGATGAAGATATCGCGAATATTTTAAGAGAGAAATTAGAAAAAGATGGTGTGGAAATTTTTACGGGAGCAGTTTTAAAAGGATTAAATAACTATAAGAAGCAAGCTTCATTTGAATACGAGGGAATTACTCACGAAGTAACTCCAGAATTTGTTCTTGTTTCTGTAGGAAGAAAACCACGAGTACAACAATTAGGATTAGAAAAGGCAGGAGTTCAGTTTTCAAATAAAGGGATTGCTGTGAATGAACATATGCAAACGAACGTATCACATATTTACGCAGTTGGTGATGTGATCGGTGGAATTCAGCTTGCTCACGTTGCCTTCCATGAAGGAACGACAGCAGCATTACACGCAAGCGGAGAAGACGTGAAAGTAAATTATCACGCTGTTCCCCGTTGTATATACACAGCTCCAGAAATAGCTAGTGTCGGGTTAAGTGAAAAAGGTGCAAGAGAACAATATGGTGATATTCTCATTGGAGAATTCCATTTTACAGCGAACGGAAAAGCTCTTATTTTAGGAGAACAAACGGGTAAAGTAAAAGTCATTGTGGAACCTAAATACCAAGAAATTGTAGGGATTTCTATTATCGGTTCTCATGCAACTGAACTTATTGGTCAAGGGACTGTAATGATTCATACAGAAGTTACCGCTGATATAATGAGAGATTATATTGCAGCGCATCCAACCTTATCTGAAGCGATTCATGAAGCATTATTGCAAGCTGTAGGACAGGCTGTACATGCTTAAATCGAATTATAATAAACCACTATTCTCTAAATGAATGAGAGAATAGTGGTTTGAATTTTTATAGAAGAAATTAAATCCTCTATTACTTTTTAATGTCAATAGCTGAAGTTTTATCGTTCCATTCAGGAGCTAAATTAGCAGTTTTACCGTACCAATCAGCGTGTTTAAATAAAACGCCTTTTCCATATCCTTGTGTTGAAGTGTGTTCCCAAAGTGTTGTTGAATAACTTGCAGAAGGCGACGCTGTACTTACAGAAGAAATTCTGTCATTCCAGCTAGATGGTAAGTTTTTAAAGCCACTGCTCCAGTAAATATATTGGCCACCTTTATCTTTATGTTCATAAAAATCAGTACTACCAGCACCACTACCTAAAGGATTAATATTATTTTTAATTGCTTTTTTATCCTTTGCAATATACGCATCCAATGTTTCGCGGCTAGTAAAACCATAAGCTAGCCAATCTCCATTTTCATTTTGCTTAGGTAATACCATAGTAATTTGGATATCTTTCTTATCCTGATCACTTAATTTTGCAAATGAATTAACATTTTGTTCATCCACTTTTAAATAATCAAATGACTTAATTGTGTTACTTTTTTCCTCAGCACTTACTGCACCTAGTCCTCCAGTTAATGCAAAACCCGCTACTAATGTCCCTGCTACTAATTTCTTCAACATATAACCATCCTTTTTGTTTGAATTTTTGTACAGGTGAATCTTGTACAGCTAAAATGTATTTTAATTTTATACTTTTGTAAATATTCTGAAGTTTTAGAAATAATAGGCGGAATATTTACATTTTTACATTATTTCTTTAGAAAAAATGGTTATTGGAATGATATAATAAGTGGATGTATTGCTTTTACTGGATGTAAAGATATTTTAGGAGAGGTGTCATTGAAATATTTTACAAGAGAATGGTATAAAAAAATGCAAGTTTTAGAATTTGTAAGTTTTATAGAGTCTATAAAAGAATGGTCGGAAATGGATATACAAAGTTTAAAGGAAGAAATAGAGGAAAGGAAAATAGATTTATTAAAATTCCTTCCTGAATCGATATACTCAATTATACAAAACATAACAATTAATTCAGAATACCCATCAGGTGAACTGAAAAAACTTATGCAAGAGTGGACAACAGATTATGAGAAAAGAATGGCACAATTAGATCAATCATACGTAGAATATTTTAATTCCATTGAGAAAAAACTTCCGTCAAATGTCGCTCAGTTACACAAGACATCACTACACGATAGTGTAATTAAAGTAATAAAGAGAGAATCAGAAGATACTTTGTCTATCGTATTAGATTGCAGTGGTACTTTTAGTGAATTTGATAAACTTGAAGTAACCTTTATAGGAGTAACAAAGTGTTCTATGCAGGAAAACTTTGGCAGTGCTTGGTGGTTATATCATGAAATAGCTCTTACTGAAGATGGTTTTGAACTAGGTGTTTTATTTGACTGTCCATTTAGAGAAGTGTCGATTTGCGCAGCCGATGTATTACTTGTGAAGAAATAATGTTGTATGGAGTATTAGAAACGTTTGACATAATAAAAAAACAAAGGTATTGTAGATACATGAAGTCTACAATAGGAGCTGTACTATGAAATATTCTAAAGCTACAAATTATGCTCTTCATACAATGCTTTTTCTGGCAAAGGCTACACCAAATAAGTTAGTTAGTGTTCACCAATTAGCAGAAATGCAAAATGTGTCACCAACGTACTTGTCTAAAATACTAACTAAGTTGACGAAGGAAGGGATGATACATTCATCATCTGGTCCAAAGGGCGGTTACTCGCTTAGTAAGAATTGGGAAGATATTTCATTTTTAGATATTATACATGCAATTGAAGGCAAAACATCATTGTTTGACTGTTGTTTACATGACAAACCTGGATGTTTAATTAATGAGGCAATGCTCGCAGCAGAAGAGAAAATGGAAGAAGAGTTAAGAAATCAAAAAATCGTAGATCTTGCGAAAAAAATAAAAGTGGATTTTTAATCTGCTTTTATTTTTAAATTGATTAAGGATAAAAAGACTCTTTGATATCTTTAATTGTAGTTAGAAAATGATATGAAGAAGGAGAGAAGATGATGAATAAATTTTGGAATGATCGATATAAATCAGGTGAATATTTTTACGGGGAAGAACCTAATACATTTATTAAAGAACAAGCATTTCGTTTAGCAAATCACGATAAAGTAATAGCATTTGCGGAGGGAGAAGGTAGAAATGCTGTATTTCTAGCAAGACAAGGGAACGAAGTAACAGCTATTGATTATTCGGAAGATGGATTAGAAAAGACAAAAAAATTGGCAGAGAAGCATAACGTAAACGTGCATACAAAAAAAGTAGATTTATTAGCTGATAGTTTGCCAGAAAATGAATACGATGCGGCAATTATGGTATTTGGACATTTTCATGATGAATATAAAAAAATGATATTAGGTAAAATGATACAAACGATAAAGCCTGGTGGATTAATTATGTTTGAAGTTTACTCAAAAAAACAAATAAACTATAGTACTGGTGGACCAAAAGATGTTGATATGCTGTATGATCCAATTGATATCCTTACTTGGTGTGAAGAACATAAGGTAATTCATTTCTTTAATGGAGAACAAGAGCGAGTTGAAGGGAAAGGGCACACTGGTTTAGCTGATGTTATTCAAGTTGTTATTAGAAAATTAATATAAGTGTTAATGAAAGTTAAATGTATGAATGTAAAAAGACCAGTCGTATAAGACTGGTCTTTCTATTTAGATACTAAATTATCAAGTTTCCAATATGTATTTGTTAACGGCGCAGCTTTGCTATCTATGTATAAATACATATTATTTAAATCTTTTGGTGAAGTTTTCAGTTCAAACACAATGTCAGTAGTTAAAGAAAATTCGTGTGGAACATTTTTATAGTGCTCGTCATCTATCGGATGAGCTTCACCTTCATATTTCTCACCAGTTTTTTCATCTTGTATGAAATATTTTATTTCCGAAAGATCAATAGTTTGTCCATCGTCTCGAACATTATTAATCATAACACGAGTAGTAAGGCGCCGCTCTTTGTCTATTTTTTCAAACTTTGCATTCTCAACTGTCGCTCTATAGTATTCATTTTTAACTATTTCTCCATAGTGCATTGCATTCTTTTCGAGAGCGCTCTTTTCTTGTTTTGATGTAGTATTGCTATTACATCCTGTTAATATTCCAGTAAATAATAATGCTGTACATGTCGTTTTGATTAATGATTTCATAGTAATCCCTTTCTGTATTAAAAAGTAAAACATAGGAATAATTTTACATCAATAGGAAGGTAAATGGAAGTATTTTTGCGTAATATACAGATATACATTTATTTGGTTGTCAAGTTAACAGGATAGAAAGAGGGAGAAGACTGTATAAAACGGAATAAATAAGAATTGAAAATATTGTAAAACGGAAGAGGCATGCATATAATTAAAATAAAGTTTAAGTTTCTGAACCTTCAATAACGGTGGTGATAACATGTTTACTGAAGAACGTCGAGAGAAAATTTTAGAACTACTTAATACAGATGGAAGAGTAATAGCAAAGGATCTTGCGGAAAGATTTGATATGTCTATTGATTCTATAAGAAGAGATTTGTCTATTATGGAAAAGGATGGTTTATTAAAAAGAACGCACGGAGGTGCAATTGAACTTACGCGAGTGAGAAACTTAGCTGCGGAACCAACTAAACGTTATAGTGATAGCTCAATATATGAGGACACAATTGCAAGAGTTGCGGTATCTTATATACAAGAAGGTGATTCAATTTTTATTGGTGGGGCTTCCGTTCATAATGCGATGCTGAAATATTTACCGGAAGTATCATTTACGGTTATTACGAATTCTATAGAAATAGCTGGTTATCTACGAGAATATAAGAATATTGATACGTATTTAATTGGCGGAAAAGTAAAACCTTCAGGGAATATTACTGATACACTTGCCTCTGAATTGATAAGTAGATTTTCTATTGATCTGTATTTCTCTACAGGTGGAGGCATTTCATTACAAGGTATTAGTACCGCAACACCTGAAGTTGCTTATTTTAGTAAAAGAGTAAGTGAAATTGCTAGAAGAAATATTTGTTTAGTTCCGCATAATAAACTTGGAATAGATTGTTTTATAAGAGGAGAGTCTCTAAAAAAAATTGACATTATTATAACTGACGAAGAGGCTAGTAAAGAAACTGTTCAGGACTTTGAGAAACAAGGTAAACAAGTTGTAATAGCGCCATTATATTCATTTGAAAGGAGTTTGACATGATTGTAAAAGAGCAAGAGTTTCATATAAATGGATTAACTTATACAATTCGTTCTGCAGCTGAGAAAGATGCAGAGCAGTTATCGAAAATTAGAGTTCAGATTGATGGAGAAACTGAAAATATGGATAGAGATGCTGGAGAGGGATTTATAGATGATCTAGGATTTCAAAAAATAATAAAAACAGATAGTGAAGAGACTAAGAATCTCTTTTTAGTTGTAGAAGTGCACAATCGAATCGTTGGATTTTCAAGATGTGAAGGGTCAAATTTTAAGAGATTATCTCATAAAGTGGAGTTTGGTGTTTGTATTTTAAAAGAGTTTTGGGGATATAGAATGGGTAAGAGTCTATTGCAACAATCTATTAAATGGGCTGATGAAAATGCAGTAAATAAAATATCTTTACAAGTATTAGAGACAAACGAGAAAGCTATTCATCTGTATAAAAAATTAGGTTTTGAAGTAGAAGGCATTTTGAAAAATGACAAAAGACTATCGGATGGAAAGTATTATAATACGGTAGTGATGGGAAGGTTTACTGATACTTTTCATAAAAGAGGGGAAGAGGTATGTTTTACAGAAGGAAGTACTATGTAGTGAAAAATGAATTCATAGAAGTATTTAATGATCATTTCAATAACACGAACTTACCTAATCAGTTAAAGCATGGCTCTAGGCTAATAGGACGCTGGATGAAAGGTAATAAGAATGGTACGTCTGAAGTATTCGCCATATGGGAATATGATAGTTTTGAAAGGTATAAAGAAATTGAATCGAAAATTAGAAGTGACGAGATTCATGTAAAAAGAATACATGATTGGTATGAAAAACATGGCGGAAGAGAATATGTTTTACAGAAGTACATAGTAGAGATGAAAAATGAAGAGTTAGTATGTACTGTAAAATAATAGGAGCGAAGACTAATGCAGGTCAGAACGAAATTATATATTAGTTTATCAGCCGCTATTTTATTTGCAATAGCCGTGATTGTTTTCTTTATAAATGGTAATCCACAAAAGTGGTTTTGATTATGTATTTTCTTTGCGTCCATTATACAAAATATGGTGCTACTAAAAAAGAATAAAGACGCGCATTAATATATTCAAATTATTAACATATTTGTGTCATCTTTCTAGTTGTATTGAAAACGCTTTTATTCAGTTTTATAATAGAAGTATGTTTTATAAATCTCCAAAACAATTAAAAGGGAGATGATACAATGTTAGCTTCACCGTTTTACTTACATACATGGAAAAAGTTTATTGATGAAGGAGTCTTTGATTCGAACCGTATAAACGAAAGAATTTCAGAGTCATGGCATCGATGTAGACAAGCAAATGTGAATCCTTATATGAATAAAGGTCAGAAAATTTTGTCTTCTAATGTTTTTCAAGAACAAAAGAAAAAGAGTGAAATTTTTCTTGATATAGCATTACCTCAAATACAAAATATGAGAAAAACCATTGATGAACTACAAATGATGGCATTATTAATCGATCCAGATGGTTATGTTCTATCGTTAAGTGGAAATAAACAAACGTTAAAGCGAGCGAAACATATTAATTTTATTGAAGGTGTAAAATGGACAGAAGCAGCTGTTGGTACAAATGCAATTGGAACAGCGCTAGAAATTGAAGAAGCTATTATGATAAGTGGTACTGAACATTATTCCGTGGCATCTCATAGCTGGAGTTGTGCGGCTGCTCCTATCCATAATGATGACGGGAAATTAATTGGTGTTCTAGATTTCTCCTGTCCAATTGAATTTTCGCATCCATATATGCTCGGTATGGTAACTTCAATTGCACATGCAATAGAACGTGAATGTAGCATAAGAGTTCATCAAAATGAATTACACTTAATTCATCGTTTTTTGGATGTCATTGATAGTGACGAACAAGTAGTTATTTGTAATCATCGTGATGTTATCGTTTCTGCGAGTAAGAGTGTTCGTGAACGAATAAATAATTGGTCAAGAATGAAGCTTGAAGAGTTAATGCACCATGGATTGGAAACTAAATTAGAGATACCAGTATATAGTAATGAAAGAATGATTGGGAAATGTATGTATTTAAAGAAAAACAAACAAATAAATACATATTCTGCTTTCGCATTTATAAAAGGAATTACTTTTTCAGGAGTTACCGGGACAAGCAAAGCATTTCAACACACACTAGAAGAAATTAAGCTTGTTTCACCGACTGATGCTAGTGTGTATGTATGTGGTGAGACAGGAGTAGGAAAGGAATATGTTGCGAGAGCGATTCATGAAAATAGCCCAAGAAAAGATGGGCCCTTTATAGCTGTTAACTGCGGTTCTCTGCCTAAAGAATTAATGGAAAGTGAATTGTTCGGTTACGTTGAAGGTGCGTTTACAGGTGCGCGACGTCAAGGGTATAAAGGGAAATTTGAACAAGCGCATGGAGGAACATTATTTTTAGATGAAATTGGTGAAGTACCACCAGAGATGCAAGTAGCATTATTGCGTGTTTTACAAGAACGTACAATAACTCCAATAGGAAGTTCAAAAGAGGTACCAGTAAATATTCGTATTATTACTGCCACACATAAAGATTTACTACGGTTAGTAGAAGAAGGGAAATTCCGTCAAGATTTATATTATCGTTTGCACGTTTATCCGTTATATGTTCCATCGTTAATAGAAAGAAAAGAGGATATCTCATATTTTATACAACACTTTTGCGAACGGAAGAATTGGAATGTTGTATTTCCAAAGAGTATTTGCAATCAATTTTTACAACATACATGGCCCGGAAATATTCGAGAACTAGTAAATGTATTAGAACGCATTTACATCTTGTCGCAAGGACGGGAAATATGCGAAAAGCAAGTCGCTTTTTTGCTACAAACAATGATGGGAAATCAACAACAACTTGAGTTACAAGTTGAAAATAAAACAGAACATCCACTAAATTTTCGCGAAAAAATACAGCGTGATAGCATGATTGAAGTATTACAAAAGACAAACGGAAATGTTTCATTAGCTGCAAAACTATTAGATGTACCCCGTAGTACATTTTATAAGCGAATGCAAAAATATAAGTTATAAAGTAGATTTTTGTAATCTACTTTTTCTTTGTGGGCTCATGTTCTGTCGGAATCTGCGCTTACCGGGGAAATAATAGAATTGTTAGAAGGGAAATTTCCTAATGGAGGTTAGTATGTGAAGTATATTGAGATTGGAATCGGGAATAAGTGGTTCGTTCGAACGGAAACTGAAAATAAAGATGGGACTGAATTTGAAGAACGAGGAATTATAAAACCTATTTACTTAGAGTCTGTATACGTACGAATTTGGTTTCGGAAAACGTGTTTTATTTTTGATACGAAAGAGGGTTTTAAGAAAGATAAGAAGAGAAGGATTGAATATAAATTTATTGTTGGAATTGTGAGTAGGGTGACTGAAGAAAAAGTACGCTAATGAAAAGCATGTAAAGTAAAAGTGGTACTCAATCTATTGAGTACCACTTTCAGTAAATGATAGAAATTTGTTTGCAAGTTTTTCTTGCGACATGTTTTTATCCTTTCTATATAGAAGTTTGTATTAAGAATATTATGCAATAAATATCAGAAAATACAGTTATTAATAGATTAGGAGAGAATAGTATGTCAATGTCACTATATTATAAAAAAATCCGTGAGCAATTAGGGCATGAACTAATATTCATGCCGAGTGTAGCTGCTATTATAAAAAATAAACAGGGGGATATTTTATCCCGCA
Source organism: Bacillus cereus group sp. BfR-BA-01355 (assembly GCF_022663675.1). Taxonomy (NCBI): domain Bacteria; kingdom Bacillati; phylum Bacillota; class Bacilli; order Caryophanales; family Bacillaceae; genus Bacillus; species Bacillus cereus group sp. BfR-BA-01355. The sequence continues at coordinate 148,008 of NZ_JAKUFY010000001.1, read as the reverse complement.
TTAACGGGCAGTAAGACTCCCATCTCAAAATTCAGCGAAAGCAAAGAAGTTAGGTGGGGGATCAACTGCCCGTAAAAGCCCGATTGGTTCAACTAATAATCAGTGGGGATAATAAAACCCCCACTGATTAAAGTTTCACTTTATTTCAATATCCTGGTGGGGAATACTGGAGTTTGCCAGCTGGAGCAATTGAACTTGGGGAAACTCCAGAAGAAGCAGTAGTTAGGGAAGTTTGGGAAGAAACAGGATTGAAAGTACAAGTAAAAAAACAAAAAGGAGTATTTGGAGGAGAAAAGTACCGCCATACATATCCGAATGGTGATGAAGTAGAATATATTATTGTTGTGTTTGAGTGTGAAGTTAGCGGTGGCGAGTTGAAATCGATAGATGGTGAATCGTTAAAACTAAAATATTTCCCTTTATCTGAAAAGCCCCTTTTAGCATTGCCATACCTAGATAAAATATTTTTATAAATGTAAAATAGCACACCGTATTTATTGCAGGTGTGCTATTTATATAACCCCGTCGTATACATTTCCGTCAATGTATGTACTATCTCTTCTAACTCTAATTTTTTATCATTTTTCACAATCGCCCAAAGAAACATCTCATTCATTGCGAACCAAGCACGTGCTACAATTTCTTTATTTAATTCAGGCTGTGCTAATCCACTTTCTTGAGAGTATGTAATATCCTGCGTAATATTGTTTATGAAGCGTTCCCGTATCTCGTCCCATTTTTTACGTATCTCTTTTGATAATCCGATTGCTTCTTCTACAACTTGTAAAATAGCTCGTTCTTTCTTTGCTAGTTGGAGAAATGCTCTAACTTGATTTCGAATCATTTTATGAGCTTCTTCCTTCGTTTGAGGCAAAAAGGAGCGCTTGGCAATATTATGAAATTGATTCATAACATCTTCCATTAAACTAATTAGGAGATCGTCTTTGTTTTTGAAGTATACATATGCTGTTCCGTAACCGGTTTCTGCATGTTTAATAATTTGTGTAATTGTCGTTTTTTGAAATCCGTTACGTATAAAAATAGTGTAACCAGAGTGTAGTAGTTTCTTCTTCGTTTCTAAGGAGCGGTGTTTTCTTGATGAAAGAGTAGAGTTTTTCAAAGAATCACCTCTTTATACTGAAATGTCTGAAAATATAACTGTATTGTAAAAGAAGTTCATATATAAAGTCAACTGACATAATATCATTGACGTTATATCAATTAAGGTGCTATATTTCAATTAGTTAGAATAAAAAGAAAATTAAGAGAAGGTGACACCATGTATAAAGAACCATTTCAACCAACTTATGAGTATGCGCTTGAATGTGATAAACATGATGAACTGAAAGATTTTCAAACTGAATTCTATAAAAAAGAAGGTACTATATATTTAGATGGAAACTCATTAGGGCTACTTTCAAAAAGAGCAGAGAAATCATTACTTACGTTGCTAGATTCGTGGAAAGAATATGGAATTGACGGCTGGACTGAAGGTGAGCACCCGTGGTTTTTCCTTTCAGAGAAATTAGGTAAACTTACAGCCCCTCTTATTGGAGCTTTACCGGAGGAAACTATTGTAACCGGTTCTACGACTACAAATATACACCAAGTTATTGCGACGTTTTATGAACCGAAAGGAATACGTACAAAAATACTTGCGGATGAATTAACTTTCCCGTCAGATATTTATGCACTTCAAAGTCAAATACGTTTAAAAGGATTAGACCCAGATGAGCATCTAGTAAGAGTGAAAAGCCGAGATGGTAGAACACTTTCTGAAGAAGATATTATTCATGCGATGGAAGATGATATCGCTTTAATTTTATTACCTTCTGTTTTATATAGAAGTGGTCAAATTCTTGATATGAAACGTTTAACAACGGAAGCACATAAACGAGACATTCATATCGGATTTGATTTATGTCATTCAATAGGATCTATTCCGCATCATTTCAAAGATTGGGATGTTGATTTTGCTGTTTGGTGCAATTATAAATATTTAAATGCAGGACCGGGTGGTGTTGCAGGACTTTATGTAAATAATAAACATTTTAATAGACTGCCAGGGTTGTCTGGATGGTTTAGTTCTAAAAAAGATAAGCAGTTTGATATGGAGCATACATTAACAGCCGCTGATCATGCAGGTGCTTATCAAATTGGTACACCTCACGTATTAAGTATAGCACCATTAATTGGTTCTCTTGAAATTTTCAAAGATGCTGGTATTGAACGTTTACGTGAGAAGTCTTTACATATTACGAGATACATGCTGAATTTAATTGATCATGAATTAAAAGATTTCGGATTTACAATTGGAAATCCGTTAGAGGATGAAAGTCGAGGCGGGCACATTTATTTAGAGCATGCAGAAGCAGCACGTATATGTAAAGCGCTAAAGGCAAATGGAGTAATTCCAGATTTTAGAGCGCCAAATGGAGTGAGACTTGCGCCGGTCGCTTTATATAACACATACGAAGAAGTGTGGAAATCTGTACAAATATTAAAGGGAATTATGAAAGAAGAAAAGTATAAGCAGTTTGAAAATAAGCGAGAGGTTGTGGCATAAGTATGAAAACATCAGAGTGGATTGATATTTCACAACCGCTAAATAATAATATTGCAACGTGGCCAGGAGACACACCGTTCTCGTATGAAGTTTCATGGTCAAAAGAAGAAAGTGGCTCGGTAAATGTCGGAAAGTTAACGATGAGTATTCATACAGGCACTCATATTGATGCACCATTTCATTTTGATAATGATGGAAAGAAAGTATTGGATTTAGATGTTCAAGTTTATGTTGGCCCAGCACGGATTATTGACGTTTCTAATCTTGAAAGCATCGGGAAAAAGGAATTAGAAAACTTTCATTTAGAAGGTGTAGAACGATTATTATTACGTACATCTTCACATGGAAAAAATGAAGAATTTCCAGATGTGATCCCTCATTTACGTGCAGACATAGCACCTTTTCTATCAGAGAAAGGTATTCGTTTAATCGGAGTAGATGTACCATCAGTTGATCCGTTAGATGATAAAGAATTAGCAGCGCATCATCAATTATTTAAACATGGAATTCATATTTTAGAAAATGTCGTATTAGATCATGTAGCAGACGGTGATTATGAACTTATTGCATTACCACTTGCATTAACTGATGCAGATGGAAGTCCAGTTCGAGCCGTTATTAGACCAATATAAGTAGAATTATATAAAAGGGGCGTTTGGCTAATATGAAAGAAAATGAAAAAGTAATTATGGAAAAAGGGATTCATACGGATTTTAAAGAGAATATGACGTATGGGGAGTATTTACAATTAGATAGTTTACTATCTTCTCAAAAAAGATTATCGGACCATCATGATGAAATGTTATTTATCGTTATCCACCAAGCAAGTGAGCTTTGGATGAAGCTCATTTTACATGAGCTAAATGCGGCGATTGAATCTATTAAACAAGATAAATTACAACCAGCTTTTAAAATGTTAGCACGTGTATCGAAAATTCAGTCTCAAATTATTCAATCTTGGGATATTCTTGCGACATTAACACCATCAGAATATATTGAGTTTCGTGATTCACTCGGTCAAGCTTCAGGTTTTCAATCGTATCAATATCGTATGATTGAGTATGCACTTGGCTATAAAACGCCGCACGCATTAAAAATTTATGAAAAGGATCCAGAATTACATGCACGACTTCATAAAGCGCTACATGCACCAAGTCTATATGATGTCGCGATTCAAGCATTAGTAAAAGAAGGATTCCCTATTCATAAAGATGTGTTAAACCGTGATATTACGCAGCCTTATGAAGAAGATGCAACAGTAGAAGCGGCGTGGTTAGAAGTGTATGTGGATGTGAAAAAATATTGGAATTTATATCAGCTTGCTGAAAAATTGATTGATATTGAAGACTGGCTACAACAATGGCGTTTCCGTCATATGAAAACAGTAGAAAGAATTATTGGACATAAAATGGGAACAGGTGGATCCTCCGGTGTTTCTTATTTAAAACGAGTACTTGATCAAAGATTCTTCCCAGAGCTTTGGAATGTTCGTACGAAATTATAAAAATAAACCTGTCAGTTCATTATGGCTGACAGGTTTATTTTTATTTGAGCACAATTATGTTTAAAATGAAGTAACAAGATATAATAAATGGAGTAACTATTTAAATGGAGGTAAAGTTTTTGGATTTCAAGCAACTAGAAAATAAATTCGAAAAGAAAAAAGTGAATACATTTCTTGTTTATCAAAAAGGGGAATTAACAACTGAGTATTATAAAACACCTGAATGTGCAAATAACTTATATAAAATAAATTCGATTACAAAAAGTATCGTATCTTTATTAATTGGTATTGCAATTGATAAGGGCTATATAAATGATATACATACACCGATTACAGAGTGGATTGAAAATGTACCTGGGGAAAAACATGATTTGACGCTTTATCACTTATTAACAATGACTACTGGTGAGGATTGGAAAGAGTTTGGGAATGGAGTAGTATTCCCAAATGACTTTGTAGAATCAGAGAACTGGGTACAGTACATATTAGAAAAGCCAATAATTGAAAAACCTGCTACAAAAATGAATTATAATTCAGGTTCTTCTCATTTACTGAGCTATATTATTCAAGAAGCTACTGGAATGTCGACAGAGCGGTTTGCAAAGAAATATTTATTTGATCCATTAGAAATTAACGAATACGAATGGCAACAAGATCCGCAGGGTATATATGTTGGCGGCTTCGGTATGAAAATGAAATCTACAGATTTATTAAAATTAGGAAAATTATGTTTACAAAATGGATATTGGAATGGGAAAGAAATTGTATCAGCACAATGGTTAGAAGAGTCAAGCAGGGCGCAATTTGAAACATATGAACATGTCGGTGCATATGGATATCACTGGTGGGTATTACATAACGAAAGATTTCACATACCGTATTGTATATATTTCGCTATGGGATATGGCGGACAATACATCGTTATCATTCCTCAGTTAGAAGTAGTAGCTATTATAAGTAGTCATATGCCAAAGCGTGGGCTCGTTCCATTAAAATTATTTATTGAGCATGTACAGGGAAATTCTAATTATTTATAAGAAAAGGAGGGAATGTATGAGGGGTGAAAAAACTTTATCTTTATTTAGATTATGTTTAAGTCTTCTAGCATGTAGCGCCATTATTACGCAATTCATAATCAGGGCACAAGTGAAACCGTTCAATCCAGTTAACTTTTTTAGTTTCTTTACGATCGAAAGTAACATTTTAGTTGCATGTATTCTCCTTTTAAGCAGTATCGGAACAGCTACATTTGGTCGATCAGAGCAGTTTGGTATACTTCGTGGTGCGGCAACGGTATATATACTTACGACAGGACTGATTTATTTTTTACTATTAAGAGGATTAGAAGAATCACTTCAAACTGCAATACCATGGGTAAATACGGTGCTGCATTATATCATGCCAATTACCATGCTTTTAGATTGGATTTTAAATCCACCAAATAAGAAAATCACCTGGAAAAAAGCTGCAAGTTGGCTCTTATTCCCGTTTTTTTACGTTGTATATAGCTTATTACGTGGTCCAATCGTAAATTGGTATCCATATCCTTTTTTAGATCCGAGAATAGGAGGATATGGTAGAGTCCTTTTATATAGTATAGGGATAGCTGTTGTAATTGGCGCTATTTGTATATTGGTAAGATTTTTAGGGAATCGAAATTTTAGGAAAGAATTTTAGAAATGCAAGAACCCCCACTGTTTCTGTTTTTAACAGTGGGGGTTCACTTTATCTACTCGTCTTCTGAAACGACAACTTTATAAATTTCTCCGTCTTCGTTTCAAATTCTACATCAACAAAAACACCATATTCTTTTCCATCTTCACGTAACCACAATTTAAATTTTTCAACAGTTATTTGAACTGTTTTGGGTTTTCTACCTATATGTAGATAATCAATAATTTCTGCTTTTGGGTATTGTTCTTTCGTCTTTTCTACGGCAAGTTTACCCCATTTGGCATACGGCGGCTGCGCATGAACAATTGATGAGCCTGTATATATATTTGAACATGTTGTTAGGAACAGAATGACGAGTGCGACACGTTTTAACAATTTCTTCATGATGAACTCCTTTTATCCTTTTTTTATATTGTTTACATATTTTTTCAACGATATTAGTTTGGATTTTTTTGTCTTCTTTACATAAAAGCGAGGCTTTTACAAAACATAACCAAGAAATCATTTCTGTAATTAAGGAGGGAAAAGTATGCGCCAAAAAGCTATTTTTAAAATAGCAGTTTTACTTGCGTTCATAGGACTGTCTTTAATGGTCAGTAGTATACAACTAAAGAATGTAGAAGCTTTTTCTAATCAAGTCATTCAAAGAGGAGCATCTGGCGAAGATGTCATTGAACTGCAATCTCGTTTGAAATATAACGGATTTTATACGGGAAAAGTGGATGGTGTTTTCGGATGGGGTACATATTGGGCACTTCGGAATTTTCAAGAGAAATTCGGATTACCCGTTGATGGTTTAGCTGGAGCTAAAACGAAGCAAATGCTCGTGAAGGCAACGAAGTATGACAAGTCCACTGCCAATAAAGGAAATAGTGGTAGTACTGCACAAAAAAATAAACCATCTCAAAATAAAGGGACAAATGTTCCGAATGGTTATTCGCAAAATGACATTCAACTCATGGCAAACGCAGTATACGGGGAATCACGTGGTGAACCGTATTTAGGACAAGTTGCAGTAGCTGCTGTTATTTTAAATCGTGTTACAAGTGCATCATTTCCAAATACCGTTTCAGGAGTAATATTTGAGCCAAGAGCCTTTACGGCAGTTGCGGATGGGCAAATATATTTAACGCCAAATGAAACAGCGAAAAAAGCTGTATTAGATGCGATTAATGGATGGGATCCAACAGGAAATGCTTTATATTATTTCAATCCAGATACTGCGACTAGTAAATGGATTTGGACTCGTCCACAAATTAAAAAAATCGGTAAACATATTTTCTGTAAATAGAGCGGAGGTGGGACAATGTTACGAGGTATTATCATTGTATTATTAACAGTCGGTGTAGTAGGAACAGGATACTGGGGCTATAAAGAGCACCAAGAGAAAAATGCGGTTTTAATTAGAGCGGAAAATAGCTATCAACGTGCATTCCATGATTTAGCATACGAAGTCGATTTATTACACGATAAAATTGGCACAACACTTGCGATGAATTCACGATCATCTTTATCACCTGCATTAGCGGATGTATGGCGTTTAACATCTGAAGCTCGCTCAGATGTAGGGCAACTTCCTTTAACATTAATGCCATTTAATAAAACGGAAGAATTTTTAGCGAATATCGGTGATTTTAGTTACCGTGCAGCCATTCGTGATTTAGAAAAAGAGCCTTTAAATGAGCAAGAATATAAAACGTTGCAAACTTTATATTCAAATGCAGGAAATATACAAGATGAACTAAGAAAAGTACAACATCTTGTTTTGAAAAATAATTTACGCTGGATGGATGTAGAAATGGCACTTGCATCAAATCGCGATCCAGCAGATAACACAATTATTGATGGATTGAAAACTGTAGAGAAAAACGTAACATCATATTCTTCTACAAACTTCGGACCGACCTTTACAAGTGCGCAAAAAAATAAAAAAGGCGGATTTGAAGCGCAAGGAAAGGCAATTTCTAAAGATGAAGCGGCGAAAATTGCAAAATCGTTTTTGAATTTAAAAGGAAATGAAAAAGTAGATGTTGAGAAAAGCGGAAAAGGTGCGAAAGAATCTTTCTATAGTGTGAAAATTAAAGATGAAGCAACGAACAATGAGTTTTATATGGATATTACGGGAAAAGGTGGATATCCAATTTGGGTTATGAATAACCGCGAAATTAAAGAACAGAAAGTTAGTTTAAACGATGCAGGTAGTAAAGGTTTGAAATTTTTAAAGGACCATAAGTTTAATAATATGGAACTTTATGATAGCTCTCAATATGATAATGTTGGTGTGTTTACGTATGTAGTAAATGAAAATGGAGTACGAATTTATCCAGAAGCAATCCAAATGAAAATTGCTTTAGATGACGGTTCTATCGTAGGGTTCTCCGCAAAAGAATATTTAGCGTCGCATCAAAAACGAACAGTTCCATCGGCAAAGTTAACTGTAGCAGAAGCAAGAAAGAAAATCAATCCGGATGTGAAAGTAATGGAAGAACGTAAAGCTGTAGTAGTCAATGATTTGCATAATGAAGTACTTTGCTATGAATTTGTAGGTACTTTAGGAAAAGATACGTACCAAATATTCATTAATGCTAATAGTGGGGCCGAAGAAAAGGTAAAGAAAATGCAAGCTGTTGAAAAAATTTATGATTAAACCTTAATAGTGAAGTGGTGAAAATAATGAAAACTCTAATATATATATTGATGCTTTGCTTCGTTATAACTGGATGCAGTATTGGAAAAAAAGACAATCCAAACGAAAAGCCGGAACAAAAAAATGTCTCAATGAAAAATGTTAATTATACGAATAAATCAAATAAGCCAAATGAAAAAGCAGCAGATCATTTAGCATCTTTAGCTGCAAGTGTGCCAGGTGTGAATGATGCGACAGCCGTAGTAGTCGGCAAATATGCAATTGTAGGTATAGACGTAAAAGCAAAACTTGATCGAACTCGAGTTGAATCAATTAAATACTCTGTTGCAGAAAGTTTAAAAAATGATCCTGATGGTGCTAATGCAGTCGTTGTAGCAGATGTTGATACGTATGAACGCCTCAAACAAATTGGAAAGCAAATTAAAAAAGGAAAAACAGGTGAAGGTATACTAGATGAATTAGCGGCTATTGTGGGCCGAGTAATGCCACAAGTTCCAAATGATATGATTGAAAATAGAGAAACGAATCCAATTAAAGATAATGATAAACAATTACCAAAAGATGAAAAACAAGAGCTAAGAAAAGAACAGGATGATCAATCAAATAATCATTTGAATAAATGAAATTAGCCTCGTACTTAATTGTACGAGGTTTTTGAATATAATATTAAATATTCAGTTTATTTTTAAGGGAATATATGGTTTAATTATGATGGGAGGGACAACTGTTATGATGAAAAAAAGCGCATGTATATTGTTTAGTTTTTGCTTAGGTTTCAGTATGACAGCGTGTGAACAGAGAAAAGAAGTGAAAAATCAAACAGCAACTTCTTCTACTGTGATGGAAAGGCAACAGAAAGCGTCTATCAATATAAACCATTTCTCGAACATAAATGAAGGAATGACTTATACAGAAGTAAAAGATTTAATTGGTTGTGAAGGGGATTTACTTATAGAAGAAGGGGTAGAGCATTCTACACAAATTAAACAAATTTTTGCTTGGAAAGGAAACGATCCAAATTCATTTGTTGAAATTACCTTTTTAGATGGAAGAGTGCATTCAAAAGTACAGCAAGGTATAAGTTAATAAGCAAAAAATGGGAGAGTTTAGCATGAACATACACACAGGGGAAATTCAATTAGTTCCGTATAAGGAGAAATATAAAGAAGTTATACAAACATTTACTTTACCAAGTGAACAAGTTCAGTTTACATCAGATCCAAGCGCATTACTGGAGAAAGCAAAAAGTGATCGTACAAAAAATGTGATTGTTATTTTAGATTACAATGGGGTACCGGTTGGTCTTTTCGCATTGCAAACGGGAGATAGAGTAAAGGAGTTTACGGATAATGAGGATGCTTTACTTTTAACATCATTTTCTATTAATCACAATAGACAAAGAAAGGGATACGCTAAAAAGTCATTGTTATTATTAGAAGAGTTTGTAAAACGTTATTTTCCAATAAAAAATGAAGTTGTACTTGCTGTGAATGAAAGAAATATTCCTGCACAAAATTTATATGCAAAAGTCGGCTTCCAAGATAAAGGTTTTAGAAGAATGGGACCAATTGGCCAACAAATAATAATGCATTTACCTATAATGAAATAATGAGATAGAAAACTTACTCTTGAATATTCATGTAGTAGGTTTTTTTATTTTAACAATATATAATATATGTATATAAAATGAAACAGAAATGAAGGATATAAAAAATGAATCAAGATAGACAATGGAATATTGTTGGGGGAAGAGTGATTAAAACTGGGATTGCAGTTTTTCTTACAGTGTTAGTTTGTAAATTTTTTAACATCCCAACTATTTTTGCTGTAATAACAGCAATTGTTACAATTGAACCAACTGCAACAGACTCAATAAAAAAAGGGTTTATTCGCTTTCCGGCCTCAACAATTGGATCGGCATATGCCATGACTTTCACATTTTTCCTAGGCCATCAAGCAATTTCTTATGCATTAGCTGCGATGTTTACGATTGTTACATGTCAAAAACTAAGGTTACATGCGGGAACATTAGTCGCGACTTTAACTGCTGTAGCTATGATTCCAATTACGGCAGATCATTATTTTACTGCATTTTTAATTCGTTTAGCTACTACATCTACTGGTATTATAGTATCTACTTTAGTGAATTTTTTCATTTTCCCACCACACTACACGAAAACGATTTTTGGATGTACAGAGGATCTATTTGCTAAAACAGCAAATATTATGGAAGAATGGATTACTGCATTACTTGCAGGAAAAGGTATGAAAAAGGAGACAGCTCAGGATCTATCTAAATTGACTTTATTATTGCATAAGGCGATACAATTTGTTCAATATGAGCAGAAAGATTGGAAATATCATCACCATACAAAGAAGGAAATGAGAAGCTTTTTACTTGTACAAAAGCAATTGCATTTATTACAGCAAATCATTTACCATATAGATAATTTAGCTCGAGTGTCAATTGAGACCTGTGACTGGTCACAAAGTGAAAGGGAAATATTACAACAAACAACTTATTCTATAATTGCTATATTGAGAAACCGTTGTAATGAAATTGATGAGGAACATTTTAAACTTATTGCTGAATTAGACAAGCAATTTTGGAGTTATAAAAATGATTTAAAAGATTATAAACCAGATCATTATCATCACCATTTTTCAAGTGAATCTATTATTTTATTTGAGGTATTATCTATTCATGATATGTTAGAAGAATTAAAACAAATATCCGAGAAATATGAGTGGGAAAATCAATTCAGTTGATAAATTCATTTTATTGTGGGGGAATAATATGACAATTTATGTTGCGCTACTAAGAGGAATCAATGTCGGTGGACATAAAGTAATCAAAATGGCTGATTTAAAACGATTGTTTGAATCAATAGAATTAAAACATGTGAAAACATATATACAAAGTGGTAATATCGTGTTCGAATCTGAGGAAGGTATAAACTTTCTAAAGGACCGAATACAATCTGAAATGAAAAATGAATTTGATTTCGATGTTCCAGTCATGCTAAGAACACATGATGAATTTATAAATATTATTAAACAATGTCCGTATGAAGTTCATTCATTGTTAGAAGGAGAAAGTGTTCATGTTGCTTTTTTAGCTAATGTACTTTCTGAAGAAGAGAGTAGTCAATTGCTTACATTTAAAAGTGAACTTGAAGATTGCTATATAGATGAGAAGGTTGCTTATTTGTTTTTCAAAAATAGCATTCGAAATTCTAAATTAATGAACCAGTTTCAGAAGTTACATACACCAGCTACAGTTAGGAATTGGCGGACTGTGAATAAATTAAAAGCAATTGTAGAGAGTATGTAAATATAAAAAGATGAGGTTTTCTACATGTAGAAAACCTCATCTTTTTACTTATATTGTTTTGCAACTATGAGTTCGACAATAGGATAAATAAAGAATGAAGAGCAAATTGCGATGAACAGAGGGAGGTTTTTAACGCCATCTAAATTAGCCCCCATAGAAAATCCTTCGGAGAAGATTAATAAAAGGAACATTATAACTACAAGCACAAAATACGCAATTTTAAAGCTTTTATATGTAATTTGTTGGCCCATTTCATCTTGACTTTCTTCTGATACACCGTGGGGATCTCCCCAAGTAATGTGATTAATTAAATTACTAAGTATTAACGAAATAGCAAAAATCGTACTACCCAAAATAGAACCTTCAGTGATGTATTTATATGTGCCATGTACTATTATTGCAATTAATGCTAAAACAATGATGATAAAAATAGTTTTTTTAGTATTCAATAAATAATTGCCCCCCTCGATTGTAAAAAACTCTTTACAAATATAAGTATAAAATTGGAAAAGTATCATGTCAAATACTTTTTACATAAAATATGTAAGTATGCAATATTTTGGTTTTATGATAAATAAAAAATTACAATACATTTGAATGTAAAAGAATGGGCTCGCATATATTTGGAAGGGATGTCAGATTAATTTAGGGGGTAGTTATGTCTATACTTTTAAAAGCTGGTGCAGATGCAGGAAACAACGGTTTGAAGTTAATGGTGAAAGGGCAAGACCCTATTTTTATTCCGAGTATTTATTCTTTATATATAGGTGAGCCTACAGGACTTTTAGATGAGGTAGATGTTTCATTATCTGAATTAGAAAACCACATTGATGTGACTATAAGTTCGCCATCGTTAATGCTAAATAATGTACGATACATCGTTGGAGAAAAAGTCATTCAAGATCAATTAAAAGGTACTGAGGTAGAGAAGAAATCGAATAAGTCAACGGATGAGTTAATGGTTATTACAATACTATCAGGTTTGGCGGTAAGCGCTATGCGTCAAAGTCCAACTTCTAGCCATATTAATATTCGTTATGATTTATCTGTCGCTCTTCCTATGCAGCTTATTACACAAGAAATAGCTGCTGAAAATGCAAAACGTTATATGGGAAATCATAAGGTTATTTTCCATTATCCGAACGGACGCGATGTGACAATTAATGTTTCAATTGAGTTTTGTAAATGCCTGCCTGAGGGCGCATCTGGGACGTGGGGCATTGTATACGATGAAGAAGGAAATGTTGTGAAACATAAAATAGAATGTGAGCCGAATCAAGTTTCTGAAATTGATTTTGTAGATAAGACTCTACTCTCTTTTGATATTGGTGCAGGGACGACAGAAGAAGTTGTTTCATTAGGGGTAAATTTCCGTCCGCAACTAAGTAAAGGTTTATCTTATGGTGTAAAAGAGACGTTATTACAAATTATCACGAGATGGAACCGAAAGTATCCAACTAAGACGATTGATAGTATTACAGAATTCAATCAAATTTATTTAAATGATAAGCATCCGAGAAATACCTTATTAGTTGAGGAATCACAGCCGGCACTATTAGGTTTAGCAGCTCGTGTTGCAACAGATATTATAAATAAAATTGATGATATGAAAGACGATCCATACGTGTTTATTTATGGCGGTGGTGCAGTAATTATTAAAAACAGTTTAAAAATGATTTTAAAGCAAAAAGGACGACTCAAAAATGTAATCTTTGTAGATAATCCGTTATTTACCAATGCACGAGGATTATTAGTCTATACTTGTTCGCCAAAATATAGAGAGCATAAGCAAAAAAAGTTAGGATTTACAAACTTAACGATAAGTTAGTTGGTGGAAGTATGCGATCTAGGCGATATAAACGTGGTGATCGAGTAAAAATCAATATTCATAAATCGGTATCACCTGAAATGCTTGCGTGGCTGAATAAACAATCAAATCCAACTAATTTCTTCTTTTTTGCTGCGCAGCAACTATTTAAACAAGTAGGAGATATTGACGTTTCTAAAGCTTTACCAAGCAGCCATGTTTTCTCATTATATGTGGAGCCTTCATCCTTATTAAAAGTTGAAGTAAACCCTTTTAAAAACATGACACTAGAAACAAATACATCCACCGAAAATGCAAAAAAAAAATTATGGGAATCTGTTGATCAATTAGATTGTCCATTTTTTTAAACATAGAAAAATATAAGAAGTCCCATCACTATACATACGAATACAGTGATGGGTTTTTGTTTGTAAATAGAAGGGGCACAATATAATTTGTGCCCCTTTTGTTAATTATTTGTTTGTCTAAATTTCAGATGTATGTTTAGAAACAGCAGTAATTATGCTTTCCCAGTCATCTGGATGGTTTTCATGGCCTGCCCCTTTAAGAGTTAATAGTACTGAGTTTGGAATTTCATCAATTAGTGCGAGGCCATGTTCGAATGGGAGTGCTGTATCATCTGTTCCGTGAATAACCAATGTAGGTGCTTGTATGGAGTGAAGTACACCTTCATATGCATCATCACCTTGAAGTAAAGCATGATTAAACATACTTAATAAATTATTTGCGCGTTCTATTTCTTGTTTTACTTGTGTATAAACTCTATTTTCATCAAATATTCGTTCTGATCCACATAATAGACGAGATCCTGAAACTAAATACTCTGCCACATCGTTTTTATTTGTCCAATCTATACTTGTGCCATTTACATGATGTGTTAAAATTCTTTCATCCATTGGAGGTAAATCCCGAGTATTGTCATCAGATCCTATTACACTAGTCGCTAGTAAAGTTAGCGTCAAAATTCTTTCGGGATGTTTTATAGCGGCAATTTGAGCAATCATACCACCTAATGACATACCAAATAGGTGAGCTTTATCAATATGATAAGCATCTAGTACTCCAATTGCATCTTCAGCCATATCTGTTACTGTATAATTGGAAGTTCTAGGTTCGTAGGCAACAGAGCGTCCAACATCACGGTTATCAAAGCGAATAACAAATTTCCCCGTACTAGCCAACAGCTCACAAAACTCTTCGTCCCAATAAACCATGGAACATGTAGCGCCCATAATTAATAAAATAGCAGGGTTCTTAGGGTTCCCAAAGCTTTCTGTACATATATCAATTCCGTTTATTTTAAATATCTTTTCACTCATATAGTTAGCCTCATTTCTTTTGAATTTAATTAATAAAACAGTTTTGGATGATTCTAAGATGTGTGTAAGATTTGTTTTGAAATTCATCCAGTATTAACGAGCAGTAGGAGCCCAATTGGTGAGGGCTGATTAAAGTTTCACTTTATAATGCTTCTTGCATAATTACCCCCAAAAATAATTATATGGTAATTCAAGACAAAAAAATTTGAGAAATAATTGTATGTTATTAAAATAAACAGCAAGGAGGAGAGTAAATGAAAGCAATTGTTATTGATCAATATGGTATTGTTGAAGAATTGAAAGAAAGACAAGTTTTAAAATCGGTTGTTAAGAATAACGAAAAAGCTCAACAATAAATAATAGCCCATACTACACATTGTCATTTTCGGGTATTATTTATTGTTGGCTATTGTGTTATTACTTCTAACAAATACTGTTTCGTATTGTATCATGTAATTTCTCTAATCCAATTGCCATATCTTTCTCGTTTAACATTGAATAGCTAATTCTTAATTGGTTATCATTTGTTTCGTAGTTTAATAGACAAGCTGTTCCTGGTAAAAAAGAGACATCTACTTCATTTGCTTTTTGTAATAAGGTAAAGGGATCTATCGAATCAGGCAGTTTCACCCATAAATTAAAACCGCCATTTGGTATCTCAAAGTTTAGTCCTTTTAATGGCGATAGTATATCAATTGTTAAATCACGTCTCATTTGTAAAGCTGTACGTAATTTTTCTAAATGATTTTTCATACGTTCCGCACGTAAGAAAGGTAGAAGTGCCTTCTGTGTTAATAAAGGACTACCGATATCCATGGAACCTTTCACTGCATATAGCCATTCAAAAATAGGACCATCGGCAAAAAGTGCTGCGATACGGAGTCCTGGTGCTAACGTTTTACTAAATCCTTTTATATATATCACGTGGCCATCCTTATCAAAACTTTTGATTGGTGGTGGGACTATAGCACCTTCAAAATATATTTCTCCGAAAGAATCATCTTCAATGATAAAAAATTGATATAGCTCCGCTAGTTCTATAAGTTCCATTCTTCGTTCTTTACTCATTACTGTACCTGTCGGGTTCTGGAAGGTGGGATTTGTATACAATAAAACAGGATTTTTACTTTGACAAATATCATCAATTAAGTCGGAGCGAACTCCATGATTATCAAGAGAAATAGGAATGATTTGAACACCTTTATTGATGAAAACGTCAAGCGCAGCACTGTAACATGGACTTTCTACTAATACGATATCTCCAGGTTTTAATAATGTTTGAGCAATTAAATCAATTCCTTGTTGTGCTCCGCTTGTAATTAATAATTGAGATGGGTCCGTCACTAATTTCTGGTGTTCATTTAAGTAATTTGCTATTTCAACTCGCAGTTCATAATCGCCTTGAACTGGCCCATAAGTTGCTAACAACATCGGATTTTTATCTAGCAATTTATGCATTTCGTCTGCCAAAAATGGATTTGGTAACAGACGAGGATACAGAATTGCTTGTGAAAAATCATAATATTTACGGTGCTTATTCATTGCATATTGAGAACGCATAACATTAATAGATCTTGATTGTTGCCATTTATACGGTATCGGTTTGAAATCTTTCTTTACACGTTTATATATGTAAGCACCTTTTCCTTGTTCGATGCGTATATACCCTTTCGTTTCTAACTGTTTATACGCTTTACGAACAGTTAATACATTGATTTGTAAATCTGTGGCCATACAACGTAAAGAAGGAAGGGATTCACCATGTGAAAGCATACCACTTTGTACTCTTTCAACAATTTGCATATATATTTGCTTGTAATACGGTATGTTTGATTCTTTACGCAATACAATCTTCATAGTTTCACCTATTTTTCTTTTTAATTTAATTAAAGCGAAAAATATATAGGGAATCAACTACAACTTGAAGTAACTGTTATATGTATTGATACACTGTTATACACCATACCCTCTATACTCATTTTAAGAGTAAAAAGGAGGAAGAAAAATGGTCATTTTTAATTACATTTTAGTATGTATTATTTTCGGGACAACATTTTTAACAATAAAAATTGGAATTGAAGCAGGGGCGCCACCGTTGTTTTCAGCAGGAATTCGATTCTTTTTAGCGGGCATAATCCTTATGATTATTTTTAAATTAAAGCGAAAAGAAATTATGCCACATATATTTTCAAAACGTATTATGTATGCTGGATTTTGTTTAACATTTATGACATTCGCAAGTTTATATTGGTCAGAACAATATATTTCTTCGGGATTAGCTGCTGTTCTTTCTGCTACGGGACCAATGATGATTTTATTAATACAAGCAAAGAGGAATAGGGAGAAATTACAAAAGGAGCAACTCGTTGCTTTAGTTATCGCACTAATAGGTGTTATATTTGTTTCTTTACCAGGAATGCATCAACAAGTAAGTTTCATATGGAGTATTGCTTGTATTGTTTTAGTTATAGGAGAGTTATTTTACGGAATAGGCTCTATTCGTTCGAAAGAAATACTTTCAGATTTATCAAATGTATCACCATTTCTTATTAACGGTATTCAAATGTTTTATGGAGGGATTTTACTACTAATCGCATCTATTATTGTAGAACAACCAAATGTAACTGTATTAACTTCATGGAGTGTACAATGGCCTATTTTATATCTCATATTTATCGGATCGATCGGTGGACACGGACTATATTACTGGCTCTTATCAAAAACAAATCCAGTATTTCCATCGACGTGGTTATATGTATCACCATTAATTGCAATAATTGTGGGATATATCATTTTAGGAGAACCTTTAAATCCTATAATGGGAATGGGGGCTTGTTTTATATTGATTGGTGTATTTTTAGCCAATCGTTCTACACTACGGACTTATTTCAAAAAAGGGCGGTTATTAGAGAAGGAGATGTAGTTTAATAAAGCAACAGCCCTGTATATTACAGGACTGATACAATAAAAAACACAGTTGGTTATTTTTCCAACTGTGTTTTTTATAATTAATTCACTTTTTTAATAAAACCTTTATAATGACGTTTTACAAGCTGGCTTTCTAACGTCTTCATAGTTTCTAGTGCTACACCGACAATGATAAGTAAGCTTGTACCACCAATTTGGGCAGAAGGTGGTAACGTAGCAATTTTCGTGAATACGAGCGGTAATATAGAAATTGCACCTAAGAAAATTGCACCGATAAATGTTAAACGGTATAAAATTTTAGTTACATATTGTTCAGTTGCTTTACCAGGACGAATACCAGGAACATATCCATTTTGCTTTTTCAAATTCTCAGCCATTTGTTCAGGATTTACTTGAATAAATGCGTAGAAGTATGTGAAAGCAACGATAAGACCGACATAAAGTGTCATTCCAATTGGATGTGCGAAATCAAGATTTGCAACTAACCATTTTGATATGCTTGAATCAGGGAAGAGCTGCGCAATTGTACGCGGCGTCATTAAAAATGCAGAAGCAAAGATAACTGGTATAACACCAGCACTATTTACTTTAAGAGGTAAATGAGTGTTTTTTGCTCCTTGATATTGATTGTTTCCTGAAACAGCTTTTGCATATTGTATCGGTATTTTACGTACAGCTTGTTGAATGTAAATAACGCCAACAACTATCGCTAAAATTACGAGTCCAATTAAAACAATTTTTATTATGTGCATGAATAGCTGATCGCCAGCATTTTGGAATTGTTGTAAATAAATTTGATTTGCAACATTTGGAATCGCGGCAACGAGACCTGCGAAGATAATCATCGAAATACCATTACCAACTCCGTTAGCGGTAATTTGTTCGCCTAACCAAAGTAAAAATGCAGTACCTGCAGTTAAAACTGTCGCAATAAATAAGTATGTAGTCCAGCTTTGATCTGTTATTAATTGTCCACCAGCTATATTATTAAAGCCATAAGACATTCCGATGGCCTGTATGAATGCGAGAATGATTGTAAAGTATCGAGTGAATTGAGCTGATTTCTTACGGCCCATTTCTCCTTGCTTTGCCCATTCCGAAAATTTAGGTATAACATCCATTTGAAGTAATTGTACTATGATAGAAGCTGTAATATATGGTGTAATACCTACAGCAAAGATTGAGAAGTGTTGCAGTGCTCCTCCACCAAATACGTTTAACATACCTAGAACGTTAGCTTGATCTTGTACTTTTAATACCTCTGCGTTAGTATGAGGAACTGGAATAAACGTGCCAATTCGAAAAACGATTAACATCGCTAGTGTAAAAAGGATTTTCCTTCTTATCTCAGCTACTCTCATGAAATTTGAAATCGTACGAAACATTATGTCGCCTCCTATATTTTTATCAGTAAAAAACTGATTATTATACCCTATGAAGTAACCACAAACCTCCTTCCGCACTAAATTCATTTGACAAATGGATTTTCATACACTTTGTAGTTTTCACGGATATAAAAATATAAGGTGTTATATAAGCGACCTATACACTTTTCGTAATCATTCAATACCCATAATATATCGAATAAATTCACAAATGTACATACATACGCATGAAAAATGAATAAATAGGGTCATTTTTTACATTTATTTAATGATAAATTGATAGGACATTATTATTCACGATTGTTATACATGTTATAAAAATAAAGGCGAGCCACTATGATTTATAGCTTATATTCATTCAAATGTGTCAGCTAATAGTGTCTCCCAATCTTTAAATGATAATTTATTAGTTATATGTTTTAGTGCATTAGGTACAACAATATGACAAATAAGTTCTAAGCTATTACCATCTGAATCAATAAAATAAACAGATGCATTACCTTGATGTGGACGGACAAAGGGTTCAATAGATTCATTACTCCCAAACGGAACAGTTTTAATTTGAAGTGAGTGTAACCAATGTAATGATTCTTTTAAATCCTCATATGAAACTCTAAATGCAATATGACGTAAAGAAGGATGATATTTTGTTTCGTATTCAGAGCCCGCCCATAATCCTAGCCAACTTTTCCCATCCTCAATCCAAAAGAATGCTGTTGACTCATCGCTCCAGGCTAACTTCAATCCTAGTTTTTCATAAAATTCGATAGATTGTTGTAAATTACTCACTGGTAAATGTGCTTCGTATATTCCTTTAATCAATTAAAATCCTCCACCTTTTTATTTCCTTACAATTAATATATCGATTTAAAAAGAATTTAAAATCAAATAAAAGTATGAAAGTACATACTACTTTAGTAGTAGTAATCAATTATATTACAATTAAAATTTATCCCCCGCTGATTAAAGGTTCACTTTATGTGATTAGAAAATTCTTTTTATTTAAGAAGGAATAAATATTAAAGAAAGCTAAATAAACAGTGTACGTATTTATAGGGGAGAAGATGTAAATGAAAGTTGTTATAAAAAAATTACCACCATTAGAAGTAGCGTATATAAGACGAACTGGTAGCTACTTTGAACCGCAAAATCACTGGGGAAAGTTACTGAACTGGTCAATTGAAAATAACCTTTATCCACCAGAGCAATCATTTATCGGAATATCATTAGATAATCCTGAACTTGTTGCAAGTCATAAGTGCCGGCATGATGCATGTGTTACGATTCCTGAAAACTTCGATAAAGAAAAGTATCATGATGTGCAATTTAAAAGATTAGATGGAGGTACATATGGTCTATACCAGTTCTATGGTGAACCTCATAAATTAAGTGAAGCGTATCAATACATGTATGCAGAGTGGCTACCAAATAGTGAGTATGATGCAGATTATGATAGAGATAATTTAGAGTTTTGCTTAAATAATGTTCCTGAAGATTTAGAAGGAAAGTTAAAAGTTGATTTATTTGTGGCTTTAAAATGAAATTGGAATAGTAGTGAAAGAAAATCTTTTTTCGAAGATAATATTTCTAGCGTAGGAATTTAAGTATGTAGGTTGCAATGAAAGGAGAATCCACATGGATACATTTGTAAATAACAAGTTTTATGAAACGAGAAATCAATTAGTTGAGGAAATTAATTTGTTGAGTGATGCTCAATTTAATAGGAAACCAGATAAGGATAAATGGAGTATTGCACAAGTTTGTCATCATTTAGTTTTATTAGATGAGAGAATTATAACAGTTATTTCGTCAGGATTAAAAAAGTTAGATAGTACCCAAAATGAGCGTAAAGAAATTCACACTATTTTATTAGATAGAACGAAAAAGTTTATAGCACCAGAAATGATTGAACCAAGTATAGAACCATTTGAAGTGCTGCAAATGGTTGATTTGTTAAACGACTCTAGAAAAGAATTGATGCGTTTTCTGAGTACAATAGAAGATGAATCTAAATTAGTAAAAAAATCAGTGATGCATCCAGCTCTTGGAGAATTATTTCTTGATCAGTGGATAGAATTAATCTATTTGCATGAACAGCGTCATATAGAACAAATCAAAGAGATAAAATTGCTTTGTGAAATTGAAAAGTAAAAATCATTCCCTGTTTATTGATGCGTATTATAAACAGGGGAAACGATTGATTCATATTGATTCAGAAGAAAACAAAAATAGAATGAAATTAGTTGAAAGTAACCAATAAGCTTAAGAAAATATAAAACTATCCGATTTTCTGTATAAGTGTAACCCCGTCTTAAATGAAGAGCGGGGTTATTTTTTTTGAAAGTGTTTTTATTTAGAAGGAAATAAATCAGCAACGAAATTCAAAAAATTAATCATCATAACATATTGTATATGCACGTTTTAATAAATTGAAATGATAATGAATGATATATCCTTATTTTGAAAGTACACTTCACACCCTTAAGGAAGGGGTATTCTGTCAGGAAACGATAAAATACAATTCTGTTAGGGGATGTATGCAATTTATTCTCTTTATTTTTGCAACAGAACCACCTTCAAAATTATCTTTTGTAGTTGAAGTTTCCCGAATAATAAGTTACATTTTTAAAGTTCAAACAACTTTACGAAAGTACAAAAAGGGGAGAAATATTATTATTATGCAAAAAATGAAATGGAAGAACTATGTATGTTACTTTGTAATTCTATTACTGCTCGGAACAGCAGTAATAGTCAAACCACCTATCTCTAAGGCTGAGGAATCTGAAGTTAATATTACATTGTTAGGTACTGCAGATATTCATGGCAGATTTATGCCTTGGGATTATGCGCTTGATGGAGCAAATATGAGTGGAAGTTTGACGCAGCTTTATACGGTTATAAAGAAGGTCCGTCAAGAAAATCAAAATACCATATTAGTAGATGCCGGGGATACAATTCAAGGAAACTCAGTAGAATTATTCAACGATAAGCCACAATCGCCAATGATGGTAGCGATGAATACAATGGGATATGACGCCTGGGCATTTGGAAATCATGAATTCAACTTTGGATTAGATACATTGAAAAAAGTTAGTGAGCAATATAAGGGAAAAACGTTAGCAGGAAATATTTATAAGGAAAATGGAGAGCGCTTTCTTCCTGCATATACAATTGTAGAAAAAGGTGGAATTAAAGTTGGGATTATTGGTATGAATACACCAATGATTAGTGATTTTGAAAAAGGGACAGATCACTTAAATGGTTTAGTGGTGAAAAATCCGGTAGAAGAGACGAAAAAGGCAATTAAGGAATTAGAAGGTAAAGTAGATGTAATGGTAGGAGTTATGCATATGGGATTAGAAAATGAGAATGGTATCCCTGGTACTGGTGTTCAAGATATTGCAAATGCTTGTCCGGAACTAAGCGCTATTTTTGCGGCTCACATGCATAAACTTGTAAAAAAAGAAGTTGTAAATGGCGTAATTATTACAGAGCCAGATAAATATGGAACACATATTTCACGTATTGACCTTACTTTTACAAAGCAAGATGGGAAGTTGGTTTTAAAAGATAAAACTGCTACCGCTATACCTGTAAAAAATGCTGATGGAACAACGATATTATCTGATCCTACACTTGAAGAAACACTAACACCTTTTCACGAATATGCGAGAGGAGATGCAAATGTTGTAGTCGCTCAATTAAAGGGTAGAAATCTTGTTCCTGAAAATGAAATAAAGGGTATTCCAAGTGTTCAGATTCAAGAAACACCTTTATCAGATTTCTTTCATGAAGTCATGCTCTACTACAGTAAAGCAGATGTAGTAGCCCATCAAATTGATAATGATTATGCCCGTTTGGATACAGGTCCTATTAAGAAAAAAGATATTGCGTATAATTACCAATATGCCTTGGGAGAGATTACAGTATATAAGATTTCTGGAAAAGATTTAAAAGACTATATGGAATGGGCAGCAGGATATTTTAACTCATCTCGTGCCGGAGATGTAACCGTTAGCTTTGATAAAACCCGCCGTGCATCTAAATACAGTACGAACGATTTCTTTGGAGGCGTAAAATACGAAATTGACTTAACAAAACCATACGGAAGTAGAATTACAAATTTACGCTCTATTCGTACAAACAAACCAATCAAAATGAGCGATGTTATGACGCTGGGAATGAATGCATACAGAATGGAGGCTCTTCAGGCAAAAGGAGGAGCTTTAGAGGGGCGTAAGTTTGAACAAATTTGGTCATCTAAACAAGAGAATGCATTTGGAGAAACAGGTGGAACCATTCGTAACCTTGCTATTACATATTTAAAAGAGGTAAAGAACGGTGTATACACGCCAAAAGTTATGCGTAATTGGAAAATTACTGGTGTAGATTTACATTCTTCAGAGCATAAGGCTGTAGTTGATCTTGTGAATAAAGGGATTTTAGAAATTCCAAAAACAGAAGACGGAAAATACACAAATATAGCAGCTATAAATACGAAAGATTCAATTACAAAAGAAGAGATTGTAGCACTCTCACAAAAAGCAAATATTAATCCAAATCAGTTTAAGCATATAAAAACGAAAGGTGAATTTTACAAAAAACTTAGTAGGATTACTAAAAAAATATAAATTATAAGGTTTCTTATAGTAATTGTTATTTAGAGGTAAGTATACTTTTATTACAATGAATATAGATAATTAATAACTAACCAATTGGATGAGCGCCTATAAGGACTCTCTTTTATTCAAATTAATGTACATATGTGTTCCGTTCATTATTTATAATATTGACCACAATTTATGTAATTTTGCATAATGTTACATAAATTGTGTATTTTCTCTTTTTTTCGACAGAAATAGACAGTATACTTTGTACAAGCTTTCTATTTCAAAAATTATACGAGGTGAAATAATGAAAAACAAAAAGACATTAACTAAGGTAGCATTAACAACTGGATTAGCTTTAACAGCTGTGGCACCATATGGGGTAGGTCATGCAGAGGAAACAGATCAACTACAAGTTCAAATTCAGGAAGAATCGTTCCGTTCGGGTGAACTGACACAACCGTCACAAAAGACACCAGAAAATGTAGTAAAGGATGCACTTAAGGAGAAAACAGAGCAAGCTCTCTCCCAAAAACAAGTCAATGGAGAAGCAGGAGTAGATTATAAAGTCCTTCAAAAACGTGGTTCGTATGATGGAACTACACTTGTACGTATGCAGCAAACATACGAAGGAAAAGAAGTATATGGTCATCAATTAACTGCACACGTAGATAATAATGGTGTTATTAAAAGTGTTTCAGGTGATAGCGCGCAAAATCTAAAACAAGAAGAATTGAAAAAACCTATTAATCTGTCAAAAGATGAAGCAAAACAATTTATTTATACGAAGTACGGGAACGATATCAAGTTTATTACTGAGCCAGAAGTTAAAGAGGTTATTTTTGTTGATGAAAATAATGGACAAGCTAAAAATGCATACCAAGTTACCTTTGAAGCTGCAACACCAAACTATGTTTCTGGTACTTATTTAGTAAATGCACAAAATGGTGATATGTTAAAAAATATGGTACAAGAATCTAACTTAAAAGCTAGTGACAAACTAGTTGGAGCTTTAAAGAAAAGTAAACAAAGCAGTCTTACATCATTAACTGGAACAGGAAAAGATGATTTAGGTATTTCTCGTTCATTTGGTATCTCTAAACAAAGTAATGGCAAATATGCTCTTGCTGATTATACAAGAGGGCAAGGAATTGAAACATATGATGTGAATTACAGAGATATTACTAAAGAAGAAAGCTATTATCCTGGTACATTAGCGACTAGTACTTCGGCAACATTTAACGATCCAAAAGCAGTAAGTGCTCATTACTTAGCAACAAAAGTATTTGATTTTTATAAAGATAAATACAAACGTAATAGCTTTGATAATAAGGGACAAAAGGTAGTTTCAGTTGTACATGCTTGGGATTCTGAAGAGACGAATGATCCGAAAAATTGGCAGAATGCATTAAGTGCTAATAATGGAAGTATGCTTGTATATGGGGATCCTATTGTTAAAGCATATGACGTAGCTGGACATGAATTTACACATGCTGTTACTTCTAGTGAATCTAATCTTGAATATTACGGTGAATCCGGTGCGATTAATGAGGCGCTATCTGATATTATGGGAACATCTATTGAGAAATACGTAAATAATGGAAACTTTAATTGGACAATGGGAGAACAAACGGGATCTGTTTTCCGTGATATGGAAAACCCAGCTTCTGTTCCATCTTCACTCGGAGTACCTTATCCAGATGATTACAGTGAATTTAACGATTTTAATGGATGGGATCAAGGCGGTGTTCATTTTAATTCAAGTATTATTAATAAAGTTGCGTATCTCATTGCGAAAGGCGGAACTCATAACGGAGTAACTGTTAAAGGAATTGGTGAAGATAAAATGTTTGATATTTTCTATTATGCAAATACAGATGAGTTAAACATGACTTCTAATTTCAAAGAATTGAAATCAGCATGTATTCGAGTGGCAACTAATAAATATGGTGCGAATACAGCTGAAGTTCAAGCAGTTCAAAAAGCATTTGATGCAGCAAAAATTAAGTAATTTAGAAATATAGTTCTCATTCATATATTAATACATTATGAAAAACAGTTAATGTCATTTTAAGGATATTAGCTGTTTTTTTCATAGCAATGTATTATTGAAAATAAACTGACTAAGCAATAATGAGGCGCTTTCTCTTTAAGAAGTAGTGACAAATCAATAAGGTTTAAAGTGTATAAAAACAGAAAATTAATAATATATTGACCTCTTGATAGAAAGTCTATAAAATGAAAGCGATAACAAACGATTGCTTTAAAATGATTTCCCTGATCTTTTAGTATTTACAAATATATGAAGGCATAAACAAATCTATTTTTTTAAGTATTAATGCAAACGCTTTCGTATTAAAAGGTCATTGAAATACATACGTGAAAATAGCCAATATGGAGGTGAAGTTAAAGAGATTTCTAGATAAATTTAAGCAGTTTTATTCAGTGAAGGCATAATAAATCGTTAGTAATATTTGAAGAAAGGGTGTATGTGGTGCAAATTACAAAAAGATTAATTAATAAAACAGTTTTATTACTTACTTTAATCATTATGTTATCATCTGTTTTCTCTTTTCAGAGTGTGAAGGCAGTTTCAAATTCGAAAACAACTGAAATTATCATTCATTACAAAGAAAAGCTTGGAAATACAAAAGACTGGAATCTTTGGTTATGGGGAGAAAATGCAAATGGTACATCTTATGAATTTACTGGTGAAGATGAATTTGGAAAATACGCTAAGATAAAAATAGACGGTGACTATAATCGTGTAGGATTTATAGTTCGAACAAATGAATGGGAAAAAGATGGTGGGGATCGTTGGATTGAAAATATAAAGGACGGTCGTGCTGAAGTATGGATTCTTTCGGGTGATGAAAAAGTATATAACTCTAAGCCTTCATCGGATCTCTCAATTCAAAAAGCAACTATTGATAGTTTCAATGAAATTACTGTAACGACTAATGTCCCGTTTCATATTAAGGAAAAGAAAATTGAAATTGAAGGCATTAAAATTAAAAATATTACTCCTTATGATACAAACAGTGGAGATATTACTAATAAGGTTAAAATAATTACGGAACAGAAAATTGATTTAAAACAAACATACAAAGTTAAAATTGAAAACTTAGCTGATACGAATACTGAAATTGGTAAAGTCATTCGTAGCGAAGAATTTGATAATTTATTTTATTATGGTGGCAACGATTTAGGAAATACATATACTCCGCAACATACAAAGTTCCGTTTATGGGCTCCTACTGCAAGCGAAGCGAAGTTAGTTACATATAAAAACTGGAACGATAAAATAGGTGCTGAAATAAACATGCAACAAGGTGAAAAGGGAACTTGGACAGCAGAACTAAAGGGGAACCAAAAAGGGCTCTTTTATACGTATAAGGTCAAAATTGGTGATAAGTGGACTGAAGCGGTTGATCCATATGTGCGTGCTGCTTCTGTAAATGGGGATAAAGGTGCAGTCGTTAATTTAGAAGAAACAAATCCGAAAAAATGGAAAGCAAACAAAAAGCCAAAATTTAAAACTCCGGAAGATGCTAGTATTTATGAGTTACATGTACGCGATCTTTCCATCCAACCTGAAAGTGGTATTAAACAGAAAGGGAAGTATTTAGGTGTAACAGAAAAAGGAACAAAAGGGCCAGAAGGTGTAAAAACAGGACTTGATCATATAAAGGATCTAGGTGTTACTCACGTTCAGTTTTTACCGATATTTGATTATGCTTCTGTAAATGAAGAGACTTTAAATGAACCGCAATATAACTGGGGATATGATCCTAAAAATTTCAACGTTCCAGAAGGCTCCTATTCTACAAATCCTTATGAGCCGACTGTGCGAATAACTGAATTGAAGCAAATGGTTCAAACACTACATGATAATAATCTTCGAGTAGTGATGGATGTAGTATATAACCATATGTATAACGCTGCTGAATCTAATTTCCATAAGTTAGTTCCAGGTTATTATTATCGTTACAATGAAGATGGAACATTTGCAAATGGAACTGGAGTAGGAAATGATACTGCTTCAGAAAGAAAAATGATGAGGAAATTTATGATAGATTCCGTCACATATTGGGCAAAAGAATACAATTTAGATGGATTCCGCTTTGATTTAATGGGTATTCATGATTATGAAACGATGAATGAAATACGTAAAGCTGTTAATCAAATTGACCCTTCTATTATACTACACGGAGAAGGATGGGATTTAAATACACCTCTTGCAGCTGAGCTGAAAGCAAATCAAAAAAATGCAGAGAAAATGAAAGGGATTGCTCATTTTAACGATAATATACGTGATGGGTTGAAAGGTAGTGTATTTGAGGAAAAGGAAAATGGTTTTATAAATGGAAAGGAAAACATGGAAGATCGTATTAAAAAAGGTATTACGGCAGGTATTGACTACGATACAAATTCGTCTACCTATCAAGATCCGGAACAGGTATTAACTTATGTGGAAGCACATGACAATCATACATTATGGGATAAACTTGAGTTAACTAATTCAGGTGACAGTGAAGAAGTGCGAAAACAAATGCACAAATTGTCTTCTTCAATTTTATTAACATCACAAGGAGTTCCATTTTTACATGCAGGGCAAGAGTTTATGCGGACGAAATACGGTGATCATAATAGTTACAAATCTCCAGATTCAATTAACCAGATGGATTGGCTGCGCCGTGCAACGTTTAATAATGAAGTAGATTATATGAAGGGTTTAATAGAATTACGCAAAAAGTACTCAGCTTTTCGAATGACATCTGCAGAGCAAATAAAAACACACGTATCATTTATTGATGCTCCGAAAAATACTGTAGCTTATACAATAGAGGGGAATAAAAATGAATACTTTACAGTGGCTCACAATGCAAATAGAGAAGCTGTTGAAATAACACTTCCATCGAAAGGGCCTTGGAAAGTACTAGTAGACAGCAAGCAGGCGGGAAGTAAACCACTTTATGTTGTCCATGACAATAAAATTAAAGTTCCTGCATTAAGTTCATTTGTCTTAAAAACAGAGAAACCGATTAAATAAAAGCGAAGAATGTGGAAATAAATACTGCATTGAGCAAATTTAACAAGGATTGCAAATAAAAAAAGCGAAGTGAAGATTATTCTCACTTCGTTTTTAAAGTTAATGTAATATAATTTCACATACTGTAATTATATTACAATTTAATAAAAGAAATAAGCAATAGATTATTTCTTTTGTGGCAGTAGGAGAAGAAGATATCTTTGAGTTTATTTATAAAATTACCTGAAATACATTCGTAATTCAGATAATGTTTATTATATATTCGAACATATAACGAACTAGATGTTCGAGTTGTATTAATTCCTACAAATCGTTTAAAAATAACAAAGGCGTAAAAAGTATATGGAATTAAAATAGAGAAAAGACACCATTCAAGGTGTCTTTTCTCTATTTTGAATATGAAATGTAAGTAACTCGATTGTATGTAATAGTATGTGATATTTTCACACTAACTGATTAAGAAAAATTTAAAACTCTTTTCTTAATCTATTTGTAATAAATTACATCATAAAATTTTATCGATATAATAAATAAAACTTTCTCAACATTATTTGATTTAATAACTATATTCAACCGCTCTCCAATCCATTACAATAATTTCACATTGGAAATACATGAATATTCTCAATGTTATAAATGGTTTATACCTTATAGGATTACTATGGGAAAGGATGTGAAATATCCAAAAAGAAATCATTTTTTATGATGAAATAAAAAATTTTAATGAAGAAAAAGTTATTTCATTATTTTCAAGTTTCGTTAAAGTGCATGTATTTATAATCACTATGAGACAAGGAGCAGAATCCGAAAAAATTTTTGTAAATTAGAAAATTGCATTTCAAAAATAAGTTAAACGTTTATGGAGGGTTATATGAGCGAGAAAATTTATTACTGGTCTCCGATTAAGCATTGGGAGAAGTTGCATAATGAAGTTTTGATAGGGGAAATGAGATTTACAGGTATTCTGTCTGAGTGGTTTCCAGATTTTTATTTTATGGCTCAAAAAGGTGTGAAAATTAGTGAACTAGTAGAGCGCTTTTCGTTAGGAAATGTAGAAGAGACACAAAAAAACATAGAGCTCATGATAAAAAATCGTGTGTTAGTAAGTAATATATTACACCCAAGAGAAGTATTTTCTTCACAAGAAAAGATTTTTTCAAATCCATATAGCAACCAGATTCGCTTTTCTAAAGAAAAGTTAGATAAGTATATGAGTGAACAATTAAATCGCACGCACGTTGCTGCACGGTCGACCGAAATTCAACTTGAAACAACAAATGAGCTACCTACTATAATCAAGGAACGTAGGTCTTGTCGTCAATTTGATATGGTAAAACATATTAGTATTTCGGAATTTTCCCGATTCTTATCAACTCTAAAACAGGTTAGGGAAGAAAAAATATACTATCATTACGCAAGTGCAGGGGGGCTCTATCCCATTGATATCTTTGTTTATGTAAAACCAAAACGTATAGAGGATATGAAAGCTGGATTTTATTATTATAACCCATCAAAAAATAGTCTTGTGATTGTAAACAACATTGATCAAGTAATCAAAAGTGATCATGAGTTAATTAATCAGGATTTATTTACTCAATCTGCCTTCTCAGTTTATTTGGTTTATAATGCGAACGCTTCCATCCCGAAATACGGTTCAGATGGATATTTATTTGCTTGTATTGAGTCAGGCATTATCACTGCTACCTTAAATATGGTTGCTGAGACATTAAATTTAGGGGTTTGTTCAGTTGGTCATATGAAATTTGAAGAGATTCAGCAATTTTTATGTTTGGATAATCATCAAGTGTTTCTCCATGGGCTTGAAGTTGGCTTGAAAATTAACGAGTAGAAGAAATGAATATTAGGGGGATAAAGATAAAAATGCACATTAAAGATCGAAGTTCGATTCATGAAAATAAAGAAGTAGAAGCGTTTTGGAAGGAGCAATTATCTTCCGAGATTCTCGATTTTTCTGTATTTAAATTTAATAGCGATTACCAACTAAATAAAGAAACACCTTGTGAGTACGTTCAAGTCATAGTGAATGTAGAATTTAGTAAAAGTATACAAAAAATAAGTAAGTCTCAAGATTTATTATTATTTAGCTGGTTTCAAGCCGCTTTAAGGGTTTGTTTGGCACATTATACAGATCAAGAAAGAATTACTATTGGTATTCCTATAATTGAAAAGAATCTTGAACAAAGTGAGAATCTTAATAAGTTGATTCCTTTAGGAAGTGAAATCCAGCCGCATCACCCCTTTAAACAATTAGTAAATGAGATTGAACAAACGACTTTATTCGGGTATGAAAATCAGGAGTATCCGCTCTCTGAATTATTAGTTAAACACAATTTAACTCCTTTTCAAATTGTAATCGGGATGGAAGGATTACATAATGAAAATTCGCTAGAAGAATACGCAGAGAATAATTTAGTCCTATGGATACGAAGAAAATGGAATGAAATACATAATGAATTTGAATTTCAAATTTCTTGCAAGTCCCGTTCATTCTCTTCTTTGCAACAGTTTGCCAATTCGTATTGTTATGTTTTAAAGCAAGTTTCACAAAACCCGAATTTGGCATTGAAAGATATTTGTATTATTGCAGAAGAAGAAGAAAAAGAGTTGTTAGAAGGATTGAATACTTTTCAAACAGGCATAGACTTGTTTCAATCATTTCAAGATTTGTTTGAAGCGCAAGTATTAAAAACTCCAGATCAAATTGCTGTTGTTTGTAATGATCAATCTTTGACATATAGAGAATTGAATAAGAAAGCGAATCAATTGGCTTCCATCCTTCAAAGTAAAGGTGTTTCAAAAGAAAGTATTATTGGCGTTATGGTAGATCGGTCATTAGAAATGATTATTGGTATGATGGGGATTTTAAAAGCAGGAGCAGCCTATTTACCAATAGACCCTAACTACCCAACTGAACGAATTGAATATATGTTACAAGATAGTCAAGCAAAATATTTACTTAGTAAGCGAACAGAGGAAGTATTGCCACAATTTGCG
Source organism: Bacillus cereus group sp. BfR-BA-01355 (assembly GCF_022663675.1). Taxonomy (NCBI): domain Bacteria; kingdom Bacillati; phylum Bacillota; class Bacilli; order Caryophanales; family Bacillaceae; genus Bacillus; species Bacillus cereus group sp. BfR-BA-01355. Next base: position 116,148 of record NZ_JAKUFY010000001.1, on the reverse strand, counting down.
GGTGAAGTACTGTATCTTGATAAAGAATATCTTTTTCAAGGTGAAGAAAGTAATTTAGTACGAGAACATAATCCTAATGATTTGGCTTATGTTATTTACACATCAGGATCGACAGGAAATCCAAAAGGGGTAATGATAGAACAAAAATCGCTAGTTCATTTTTTAAATGTAATGAGAGAAAAAGTAAAGGCTAATCAATCATTCTTGTTTCTTGCTAGTGTATCTTTTGATATTTCCTTGTTAGAAATATGTCTTCCTTTAACGCAAGGTTCAAAAGTAGTAATTGCTACAGAGGACCAGTTTGCAACAAAAGAATTGGCTCATTTGGTCAAAAAACATAAGGTGGATTTATGGGAATCAACGCCATCGCGAATGGAAGTGATTTTGAGTGATCCAGAAGGGGCAAATTTTCTAAAAGATTTAAAATCTATTTTATTAGCAGGAGAAGCATTTTCTATTGATTTGGTTGAAAAAATTCGTTGTATCAGTGAAGCAACAATTTTAAATATTTATGGTCCCACAGAAACAACCATTTGCGCAACAGTAAAAGACTTGAGCACTTCCAAAGAAGTTACGATCGGTAAACCAAATCCGAATTATCATTCCTATATATTGAATAAGTATGGCCAATTAAAACCATTTGGAATTCCCGGTGAACTCTGCATTGCTGGAGTAGCGGTAGCACGAGGGTATCTTGGTAAAAGTAAACTGACAGATGAAAAATTTGTACCGAGTCCTTTTACGGCAGGAGAAATGATGTATCATACAGGTGATCTCGTTCGTTGGTTGCCTAATGGAGAACTTGAGTATTTAGGTCGAATGGATCATCAAGTGAAAATTCGGGGGTATCGGATTGAATTAAGAGAAATCGAAACTCAATTAAGGGAATATCCAGAAATAAACCAGGCTATCGTTGTTGATCAAGTGTATGGAAATAGGAAATTATTAGCTGCCTACTATGTATCGGATAACAAGGTGTCTTTTGGTGAAATCAGAAAATATTTAAGTGATAAATTACCTGAGTTTATGATTCCTGAAAAAATGATTCAGGTAGAAGAGATTCCATTGAATCCAAATGGAAAAGTGGATAGAAAAAGGTTATTGGATATAACACAAACGGATTATGTATCAATCCCATACGTTGCCCCGCGCAATGAAATTGAACAAAAATTAGTGTGTGCATGGGAAAAAGTTATGGAGATTGAGGGAATCGGTATTCATGATAATTTTTTTGCATTAAAAGGAGAATCCATTAAAGCACTTCAAGTAATTAATTTACTAAGAAAAGACTGCTTAAAAATAAGTACAACAGATTTTTTTAAGCACCCTACAATCGCTCAACTGAGTTCTTGTGTAAAGTTAGAGCATAAAGAGGAAAACTTTGAAAGTAGACCAACTCATGTTAAAGATTTATCTAATCCATTTTCCTTAACAGAAGTTCAGACAGCGTATATGTTAGGAAGGAATTCACAGTTTGAATTAAGTGGTATTTCACCTCAAACATATTTTGAATATGAAACAACATTGGATATCAATCGTCTTTCAAAAAGTTTTCAAAAGGTAATCCATCGTCATCCAATGTTGCGAGCTGTAATTTTACCAGAGGGAAAACAGCAAATATTACAAAGCGTTCCTGATTACCAGATTGAAATAGTGAGTCTCATAGATTTAGATGATAGGAATCAAAATGCTCGCTTGCAAGAAGAGCGTTCTCGAATGACTAACCATGTATTCCCTTTGGGGCAATGGCCTTTGTTTGAATTGAAAGCTTTTCTTTTAAAAGAAGACACGTATTTATTATGTTTTCGATACGATGCTTTATTAATGGACGGAGCAAGCATGAACATTGTTGGACAGGATTTGTTGCATTATTATTATAAACCAAATCAAAAATTAGAATCTTTATCTTTTGATTTTCAAGATTATATGTTTATCTATGATGAAATGAAACAAATCGGAGAATATAAAACAGCAAAAGATTATTGGACAAGTAAGCTTCCTGACTTTCCGTTTGCACCTTCTTTGCTGTTAAAAAAGGATCCAGCAGAGATTGCTACTCCTAAATTCCAATCACTTACAAAAATCCTGGACAATGAAAAATGGACAAAGCTACGAAAGTTAGCACAAGAGAAAGAGGTAACGCCTTCCGCTCTACTTTGTACAATATATGGTGATGTGTTGGCATATTGGAGTAATCAACGTCGATTAGCAATTAATTTGACTGTATTTAACCGTTATCCTGTTCATGATGAAGTAGAACAGATTGTAGGAGATTTCACATCGCTTATTTTGTTGGATGTTGATGTAAAACCAGAGCAAACTTTCTTTACTAGAGTAAAAGAAACGCAATCTACTTTATTAGATGGCCTTGAACATCGTCATTACGATGGAGTTAACTTTATTCGAGATTTTACTCGATATCATCAAATGACGCCAAAAGCAGTTATGCCAATCGTTTTCACCTCGATGTTAGCAGGTGCAGGTGCTTTCTCTTGGGAACAACTTGGTTCTCTTCGCTATATTCATGCTCGGACTCCACAAGTGTATTTGGATAATGTAGTAATTGAAAAAAATGGTGAGTTATTAATTAGCTGGAATTATGTTGAAGAGTTGTTTGATATTGATGTGATAGAAGCAATGTTTTCCCAATTTGTTGACTTATTGGAACAATTGGTGAAACAAAGCGATATAACATCTTTGCAGATGAAAGAATCGGATCAAACTTTAATTGAACAATATAATGAAACAACAGAAAAAATACCTTCAACTACTCTGTATCAATTATTTACAGACCAAGTAAAACGTACACCGAATGAAGTAGCGGTGGTATTTGAGCAAAAATGGTTAACATACTCGGAACTTCATAAACGCTCCAATCAAATTGCCCACTTCTTAAAAGAGCAGGGCATTGGTCTTGGTGACAAAGTCGGTCTTTTAGCCAAAAGACGAGTTGACACAATTGTTAATATGCTAGGTATTTTAAAAGCAGGTGCTGCTTATGTTCCGATTGATCCCAATCATCCTTTAGATCGCCAAACATATATTTTAAAAAATAGCTCATGCAAGCTTTTATTAGAACCTAGTCTTTATGAAGAAAATGATTTGTCATTTTATACAACAGAAGACATGCCCGCTATTGCTGGTCCAGAAGATATTGCCTATATTATATACACTTCAGGAAGTACAGGAAAACCAAAAGGAGTAATTATTACTCACCAAGCGGTTACAAATACGATTCAAGACATAAATCAAAAATATGAGGTAAATGAAGATGATCGTATTATTGGTATCTCTTCCATGTGTTTTGACCTATCTGTATACGATATTTTCGGAGCTTTAAGCACAGGTGCAATGTTAGTAATGATTCGTGATCCGAGAGACATGCAAGAATTAATCCGCACTGTCGAACGTAGAGGGATTACAATTTGGAATACAGTGCCTGCAATCATGGATTTGGCATTGGATCAAGTAGGTTCTCATTTTGAACATTCTTCTTTACGTTTAGTTTTACATAGTGGAGATTGGATTCCCCTTTCTTTACCAGAAAAAATAAAACGACATTTTCCGATTGCAGAAGTAGTTTCACTAGGAGGAGCAACAGAAGCATCGATTTGGTCAATTTATTATCCGGTCAAACAGGTGGAATCACATTGGAATAGTATTCCATACGGGATGCCCTTGGCAAACCAAACGTATTATGTGTTGAACTATGAAAAGAAAATGTGCCCTGTTGGTGTAATTGGAGATTTATATATCGGGGGAGTGGGCCTTGCTAAAGGATATTTAAATGATGAAAAGAAAACAAATGAAGCGTTTGTGTCACATCCTGATTTTGGTCTTATATACAAAACAGGAGATTGTGGAAAAATGCATTCTGAGGGATATATTGAATTTTTAGGCCGCCAAGATTACCAAGTAAAAATTCAAGGGTATCGAGTAGAGCTAGAAGAAATCGCTCATTGTCTTCTAACTTATAAACAAGTCGAACATGCTGTCGTAATTGATCAAACAGATGAGAACGGAATAAAATTTTTAGTTGCATATGTGGTAACTGAGCAAAATATTAGTACAACAGAACTACGAAAGCATTTGCGAGATCACTTGCCAGATTACATGATTCCTTCTTATTTTGTTTATTTGGACCAATTACCCTTGACTCCAAACGGTAAATTAGATAGAAAAGCGCTCCCTACTCCCGAGAAACAAACAAATGAAGTATTTATTGCTCCAAAAACTGAAATGGAAAAAATATTAACTAGTATTTGGCAAGAAGTACTCAAAATAGATCAAGTTGGAGTAAATGATCATTTCTTCGCCTTAGGTGGAGATTCGATAAAAGCGATTCAAGTGTCCGTCAGACTGTATCGACAAGGATTTGAGCTTGAACCAAAAAATCTATTTTCATTTCCTATATTAAGGGACATGGTTCAATTTGTTAAAAAGCTAGACCATTTTTCAAGTTCACAAACAAATGATGTAAACATAATGAACGATAATAAAGCTACATTACTAAATATTAAAGATAAACAACTTAATCAACAAACACTTACCAAAATACAAGAAAAAATGCCGGATATAAAAATAGAACGTATTTACCCGTTAGCACCTTTCCAAGAAGTTATTTATGAACATGCTACGAATGAACCTGATACAAATGCATATTTTGAACAAACAATTTGGGCACTTGAGGGGGAGTTGGATATTAAACTCTTTATTCAGTGTTTCCAACAATTAGTTGATCGTCATGATTCTTTAAGAACAATAATTGTGCAAGATGAACAAGCAAAACCTTGGCAAGCTGTTCTATATGATGTTCAAATAAATTCAGAAATAAAAAACTTGATTGAGATGACGAAACAAGAACAGCAAGAATTCCTAAAACAGTGGATGAATGAAAATTTAAGTCGAGGATTTAAAAATGATGAACTTATGACACGTCTCTGTATATTTCAACTAGGTAATAACGAGCATAAGGTAATTTGGAGTTCCCATCATCTATTATGTGATGGTTGGAGCGTCAGCATTTTGATAGACGAATTATTCCAGCTCTATGAAACAACAAATGCGGGAACTACGGCGGGGTTACCTATAGTAAAACCTTTTGAAACATTCATAGACTGGACTTTGGTACAAGATCATGAGAAAGCACGTCATTTTTGGAGGGATTATTTATCAGGATACAATCAGAAAATTAGTATTCCTAAAAAGAAAGTCCCATCTAAAAGTGAAGGGTTAAACTTCACTTTTATGGATTTAACATTAGACAAGGATTTGACTAATCAGTTACAGACATTTGTAACTAAAAACAATATAACTATGAATACAGCACTACTAGCTGTATGGGGAATATTACTTGGCAAATTCAACGGAACGAGAGAAGTAGTATTGCCTAATCTCGTATCAGTCAGACCTCCCGAAGTAGAAGGAATTGAAAGTATGTTCGGTCTGTTCACAAATGTTTTGCCTATCCGATTAGCATGGACAGAAACGCAGTCTTTTGTGGACTTCCTGCAAAAGGTACAACTAGAGACATTGAAATGTAATGAGTATGCATACTATTCATTTGTTGATATACAAAAGCAAAGTGAATTAAAAACTGAGTTGACTGACCATCTTTGGGTTTTTGAAAACTATCCAACTAATCCAGCAATCTTTTCTTCAAATGAAAACAGACATTTTGCTATCACGGATTACGAAGTTGTTGATGAGCCACATGTAAAGTATGGAATTATGTGCTTCCCTGAAGAAAGACTTACAATAAAGTTTGGATATGATCAAACTTTATATGAAGCGAAGAAAATACAGGAAATATTAAATCACATCCATTGCTTAATCAACATGATTCTTCAAAATCCAATACAAACAATTTGTGATTACAAATTATAAAAAATGAAAAGGCGAGCAAGAACTCGCCTTTTTAAATAGAATAGGGGTAAATCAAATGACAAAAAACTTGCAGCTATCAGCCGAAGAGATGCGTCAGTTAGGATATCAAGCGGTTGACTTGATTGTTGATCATATGAATCATTTAAAAAGTAAACCAGTTTCAGAAACGATTGATAGTAATATTTTTAGAGACAAGCTAATTGAAACGATTCCGGAAAACGGATCTAATCCAAAAGAATTACTTCATTTTCTTAATAACAATGTGTTTAATCAAATTACTCATGTGGATCATCCTCATTTTATGGCTTTTGTGCCAGGTCCTAACAATTATGTTGGTGTATTAGCAGATTTTTTAGCAAGTGGGTTTAATGTATTTCCTACAGCTTGGATAGTAGGTGCAGGTGCTGAACAAATTGAATTAACGACAATTAACTGGTTAAAATCAATGCTAGGATTCCCTGATTCAGCTGAGGGCCTATTTGTCAGTGGCGGTTCCATGGCTAATTTGACTGCACTTACTGTAGCGAGACAGGTCAAGCTGAATAATGACGTAGAAAAGGCGATTGTTTATTTTTCTAACCAAACTCATTTTTCTGTAGATCGAGCACTTAAAGTATTAGGTTTTAAACAGCATCAAATTTGCCGAATTGAGACAGATGAAGATTTAAAAATTTCAGTTAGTACTTTAAGAAAGCAAATAAAAGAAGATCGACTAAAAGGGAAAAAACCATTCTGTGTTATTGCTAATGCAGGGACAACGAATTGCGGAGCGGTTGATTCCCTCAACGAATTGGCTGATCTTTGTAATGATGAAGATATATGGCTACACGTGGATGGAGCTTATGGGGCTGCAGCAATTCTCAGTGAAAAAGGAAGGGAGTTATTAAGTGGAATTCATCGTGCCGATTCTTTAACGTTAGACCCGCACAAATGGCTTTTTCAGCCTTATGATGTTGGTTGTGTACTCATTCGAAATAGCCAATATTTAAGTGAAACATTCCGTATGATCCCAGAGTATATTAAGGATACAGAAACTAATATAGAAGAAAAAGTGAATTTTGGGGAGCGTGGAATTGAACTTTCTCGTAGATTTAGAGCATTAAAGGTATGGCTTTCTTTTAAAGCATTCGGAGTTACAGCTTTTCGTGAGGCAATTGATCATGGCATTATGCTAGCTGAACAAGTTGAAGAGTTTTTAAGGAAAGAAAAAGATTGGGAAGTAGTAACACCCGCCCAATTAGGAATTGTTACTTTTCGTTATATTCCATGTGAGCTAACATCTACAGATACAATTCATGAAATAAACAAAAAATTGGTGGAAGAAATTAATCAAAGAGGATTTGCTATGCTAAGTACTACTAAATTAAAAGAAAAAGTAGTAATTCGACTTTGCTCTATCAACCCAAGGACAACAAAAGAAGAAATACTTCAAATCATGATGAACATAAAAGCATTGGCAGAGGAAATAAACACATCGCCTAAACATCTTATATCTGTTTCTCAACCTTGATATATTAGGCGGATTTTACATATTAATAGCCGATTCTCATTTAGAATCGGCTATTATGTTTAAATGATAACATATATACTATTTATAAGTATTTATCTTGTAATGGGATTAAGCCTCAACCTTGGATACTCGTTTGAAACCAGTCTTTATTGCTTGTACTATTTCGTTCACAGCATAAATAGATACATCGGCATTTGGATTTAACCCTTCAAACCAGTGATAGGCATTTGGATATAAATGAAACTCCACATCAACACCAGCTTGCGCTAGTTTGCTTACATAGGTTAATGTTTCGCTGCGGAATGGATCTAATTGACCAACAAATGTGTAAGTATACGGTAAGTCACTATAATCCTCAGCTCGAGAAGGTGCTGCATAGGCAGGGATTTGATCCGTTCCATACATTTCTCCTAAATACATTTTCCAGCCAGCTTCATTTGCCTTTTGATTCCAAACAAATCCCTCTTTAATTTCATTCGCTGAAGGTGTATCATTTCTGTCATCAATCATTGGATATAGTGGCATTTGTAAACAAATTGAAGGATATTTTCGATCTCGGGCTAATAATGATAATGCTGCTGTTAGTCCACCGCCGGCACTTACTCCTGCAACCCCAATACGATTTGAATCAATGTTTAATGACTTTGCATTATCAGCAATCCATTTTAAAGCTGAATAACAATCCTCAATTGGTGCTGGGTAAGGGTGTTCAGGTGCTAAGCGGTAGTCTACAGATACAACCACACAGCCAGCTTCTTTTGCAAACCTCATACAAGTATCATCGTTATCATCTATAGAACCTAAGATATAACCACCACCATGTATCCATAATAAGACAGGTAAAGATTCATGATTTGATTTTGGACGATAAATTCTTAATGGTAACGGATTATCATCAGGCCCAACAATGACTTTATCTGTTAAAGAAAGAGAGTCATCAACAACGGTAGGTGGTCTCATTTGAGCTATTCCTTCTCTGATTGATTGCAAATTTTCTGGGCGTAAATCGAGATCCGGAAACATCTCTAACCCTTGTAATAATTCTGGATTTACTCTAGTTTTCATTTTAGCACCTCTATTTGTAATTGTTTTCAAATAAATGAAGTGTATTCTAAGTAGTTTAATTGTGAAAGAACACCACAATTAAATTGTAAATTGGATATGTTATAACGGTCAACAGAATATTCAGGAATTAAAACCTTTCTCAAGAAGGACTTTCATGCAATTAATAATACAAGTATTGGATTTAAGAGCAAAGTGGTTTAATGTCGTTGTAATTATGTACATTAGAAAAATTTCTTTTTGAGTCTAGAAAAGGATTAGATTCTTTTCTAGACTCATGAAGAATTATGAAAAGCAAAATTTTATAGATAGTTATCTTAAAAATAAACAAAGAGAGAAGAACTAACCAATGTTCTTCTCTCTTTTTCATATGTAATTAGGGTATCCTTAACTGCAAATACGGATGGTATAGATTAATGGATGAATAATTTCCTTTTAAATTAATAACGGAATACATAAAGATTTTTATATGTAATATTGCATATACAGGGACTACTAGTGAAAATGTTGAGCAATGTTTTTCCATATGGTAAATTAGTTCCTTAGTTATTTATTTTATTTCATTTTCAATCGTGTAAGGCTAGGGGCGAAGATTTACAAAGGTGACTAGTAAAAAATATAACAATATAAGTATAAGATTTTGTACTTAGTAATCTCGCGATTTAAGGCATGACATTGGATAAGTGCGGGGAGTTCAATCGATTTTGAATAAAATCAATAGTATCAGTTGCAATTTTTTTACGTTTAAGAACGATCCCGGCATGCCCACATTTATAAATATATCGTGGAGGTCTTTCCCAAGATTCCCACAAGTAGTCTGTATCCTCAGAATGCACATATAGATCATGCTTACCTGAAATTAATAAAATATTTTCTTTTTTTACTTTTGGCAATGCTTGACTCGGTTCAGTGATTTTCCAATAATCTATTAAATCATCATACGTAACACCATGATGTTCCAAGTCTTCTCTAATAAATTTACCTGGAGTTGTATTCCAAATAGAATAAGAAAGTCGATTTGTATAGAAAATGGATGCTAACACATCAATTTCTTCTTCAACAAGAGAGGTTAAGTTAGTAATAAATCCGCCTAAACTAATTCCTATTAGAATCAGGGGCCCATTTTTATTTGCTTTAATCCATTTAATCAAAGCTCGTAAATCAGCTACCGCTTGTCTAGTTGCTTGTAATGTTCGTTCAATATTTGCACTTACCATATACTCTCCACTGAATAAGGATTGATCGGGTTTTCTTTCAAAATGATAGGGTAGAGTGAAATAATACATATTCCACTTTAGGCTGGTCATATGATCGTGGAATATTTTTTTCACACGTTCGTTAGAATCCATTCTCCAACCGTGAACAAAGATAACATGAGGTGCATTTTCATTTTTATGTAAGAATAATTCCCCAGTTACAGAGTCGTTGCGTGAATCACCGGATTGAACCGAACTTTTATAGTTGAATTGCCCAACCATGTATTCATTTTCCTGCTTTGAATGCTTAATGTCAAAATGAAAATGTGATGGTTGTACTTTATAAAAAGATTCTATGTTCTTTATATTTAATGAAGTGTTAGAAAGGGAAGTAAACTGAAATGCTACACTTCTTTTTTTATGTAAATCATATAAGGCGTACCGATCAATAAGTTTTGAAAAAATCAAATTAACCTCCTCCAAAATACATATTGTTTAAAACATGGACAAAATTTATGTTGTAAATTAATTATAAAATATTCTCTTTTCCTAATAGTAGGTAATAAATTTGTATATCATATTATAAAGCTTGCAATAAAATAAAACTATAAATAAATTATACTAAAATCTAAAAAGCAAGTTAATATTCTTATTCATATAAGAGAATATTAACTTGCTTATTTTCGTATTAAAAGATGCACCTTTTAAAGCGACGTGATTTGTATGAGATACAGTAACTATATTAAAATCCCTATTATAGATATCCAAATAGGTTTCTCTATATTTATTGTATAGAAATTACACAGTAAATATTTTTTGTGCTACATACATTAAATTAATCTTAACCTTATATAAATTTATTAAACGGAATAACTCCTTACCAATATTCAAAAACGACTGTATTTTTGAATTTGTGTTCTAGCTTTTCTTGAACAGGTAAATGAATAACTACACATAAACTCCTTATATCTCTAGTTAAACTACCGATTAGCTCCATATAAACTCTAGATAACCTATATAGAATACAAGTTATCAAGGAGGTAAGAAAAAATGAATTTTATGAAACGAGCAATTCTCAGTATGAAAAAAAGGATAGGAACATCATTAATTTTGATGGCAGTTTTTCTGATTGTTACAAATTTGGTTCTTTCAGGTTTCACAATCCAAAATGCATCAAAAAAAGCAGCGGATGCTGCAAGAAAAAAACTTGGTGCAGATGTTACTTTAGGTCTTGATTTCGACAAATTAGGTCAAAAAGCTAAGGAAACTGGAGAAATGCCAAATCCGCCGCAGCTCGATGCAAAAGAAACAGATCAATTAGCGAAGTCCAAGTATGTAAAAGATTATAATTACATAGCTAACACTTTCGGTATTTCTGATGGGCTTAAACTAGTAGGAGCTTCAGAAGGAGAAGAAGAAGGAAAAGGTAAAGTGGGAATGGCGGCTGCGCGAGGCGGTTCAAGCTCTGGTACAGAAATCGATATGAACGCTTCTTTTATGATTGAGGGAGTTCGCAAGACTGCATTACAAGAAAGCTTTAAAAACGGAAAAAGTAAAATCATTGATGGAAAACCAATAACAGAGCAAATGAAGGATCAGAATGTAGCTTTAATGGAAAAACGATTAGCGGAATTAAACAATTTGAAAGTAGGAGACAAAGTTAAAGTGCAATCAGGGGATAAGAAGGAAACCCTTGAGGTTGAAATTATCGGTATTTACGAAACAAATGAGCAAGCAATGGGTCAACAGGCTCCTCCTATTATGGATCCAGCTAATAAACTATATATGCCGCATTCAACTATGAAAAAATTAGAAGTAGACCAAGGTATAAGTAGTGTTCAAGTCGTGTATTTCTTGAATGATCCACAATATATTGATGCATTTAAAAAAGAAGCAAGAAAATTTAATATTGATTTTAATTATTATAAATTAGATGCGCATGATTCATTGTACAAGCAAATGATTGGTCCTATCGAAAATATCTCTTCGACTTCTCAAATGATTATTTATATTGTATCGATTGCAGGTGCGATCATTTTAGGATTAATCATAATGCTATCAATTAAAGGGCGTCGTAAAGAAATGGGAATTCTATTGTCCATTGGAGAGAAAAAGTGGAAGCTGATGGCGCAATTCGTAGTAGAAGTAGTGTGTGTCGCTATTTTAGCATTTGGATTATCCATAACAACAGGAGCTAAAGTTTCTCAATATATCGGGGATAATTTACTTTCGAATGAAATTGCTACTTCAAGCGAAGAAACAGATACCTCGCAACATGGTACTGTAATGATGGCTGGACCTGGTGGTACTCTACAAAATCAAAAAGAAGATCCGATTAATAAAATTGATGTAAGTGTAACAGGAGAAGATGTAGGAAAAATGGGTGGAATTGGACTAGCTATTGCTATAATAGCAACGCTTCTTCCGGCATTATCTATTCTACGTTTAAACCCAAAACAAATTCTTTTAAAAGATGAATGAGGAGGCTCGATATGGAGACAATTTTACAGTTTAAAAATTTAGATTATTATTATGAAAGTAATGGAAAAAATGTAGCGATACTAGAAAATGTTAACTTTTCTTTTCAAAAAGGACATTTCTACACGATTTTAGGACCATCTGGATCTGGTAAAACCACAACTCTAAGCTTAGGTTGTGGACTAGATGTCCCTAAAAATGGTTATGTACTGTATAATGGCAAAGATATTAGAAAAATTGGTTTGGATCGATACCGTAATCAAAATGTATCTGTAATTTTCCAATCTTATAACTTAATAACCTATATGACAGCTCTTCAAAATGTCTTAACAGCAATGGAAATTACAGGTGTTAAAGTGCAAAATAAAACAGCAAGAGCATTACAGTTATTAGAGAGGGTAGGACTCTCAGAAGCTGAAGCGAAACGAAACGTCCTGCAACTAAGCGGTGGGCAACAACAGCGTGTAGCAATTGCTCGAGCACTATCTTGTAATGTTGATTTATTGATTGCGGATGAGCCAACAGGAAACCTTGATGAGGAAACCGCAATGGATATTATAGAACTGTTTCAAGAACTTGCACATAAAGAGAATAAATGTATTATTGTTGTGACGCACTCACAGGAGGTTGCTAAAAAATCAGATCGTGCAGTGTATTTAAGTAAGAAGAAGTTGGTTGTAAATGAAATCTAATATAAACATCGTAGCTGTTCAATTCACATAATTTTCAAAATCTAGACCTTTCAAAAGCTTATATTTGTTTTATAATAAAATCAAGCCATAATCAAAATGGTCTCCCTGTACTGAATGTTAAAATAGTTTGTTGTTCCCGTTTTAATAATATTTGAAAAAGAACTTGTAGGATATTCTACAAGTTCTTTTTAGTATAATTGGTTACCTATATCATGGGATAATCATACATAAAAAACGGAACATTAACTAGATGTATAATCTAAATATCGTCCCGTTTACCTATCTATGTATCTGTATAGTTATTGCAGAATTAAACCTACAATCATAATTAAACTAAATACTATCATCCAACCAAACGCACAATATCCAAAAATTTTAATCCATTTAGGTAATTGATTCATGTTAATTTTATTTGTGGGAACTCCTTGCATCGAAAACATCATTTTTTGATCTCTATCTCTATTATTTTGTTGTTCATACATAATATCATCACCTTTCCAGAACTATTGTGTTTATAGTATATCAACCTAAAGAAAATTATGTACAGAATAAAAGAGGATAGCATATATATTATGTGGTGAATTTTATAAATAAATGCATTTAATTGCCATGATTCTAAGTGCTAATACGTTATAAATACTGAACAAGAGCCCTACATAAATAGGACTCTTGTTCTTCAAATATTAACTTGCTGGATATGCATCAGAACCAAGATAACGTTCTTTTATAATTTGAAGATGATGAAGCTCATGACCGGCAATGATGTATGCTAATGCACGAACTGTAACTTCAGAATTATTCGCATTTCCTCTTTGTGACCAGGCTTCTTTATCTAAGCTTCTAAGTAAATACAGGGTAGATTGGCGAACAACTATTAAATTCTCAAGAAGATCTTGCATAGATTGCTTATCAAAAGCAGCTCTAAGAACATACATATCATCATTATAGCCTGGAAGTTCTGCTGTCTCGCCTCGAGCGATAGATAGCAATCGATACGCCATAATACGTTCTGTATCTGCTATATGACCGATTACTTCTTTTATACTCCATTTAGTAGGAGCATACCGGAAAAGTCCCTTACTATTAGAAATTCCCTTTAATAAAAGATTCGTTTCCTTCATTTGTTGTTCTAGAATATGTATGACATTTCCGTCTGATACCAAGTTGGTATACGTTGCATAATAGGAGTTATATTCACTTACCTTTGGTCTTATTTCCATACGAATCATCCTTTATGTTTAATCTTTACATATAGCTTATCATAAAAGAATTCCAAATTAATCTGAAAAATGGAGGTGAATAAACATTTTTCATCCTCCTTTTCAGTTTCATAGATGAAATGTATCTCAAATAAGAGAATCTAATTTGCTGCTAAGCGTAATTTCGCTTTTTTTGCTGTTATAGGTAAACATTTAAGTTGAATACAGTTTGTCACTACTTATGACAATCGCCATTTAAAAAGTAGCATACGTCATTAAACGAAAAGCCTGTTAATAAGTTTATACTTACTACAAAAACAAATAAACTCGTCCTATTTAAAGGAGAGTTTATTTGTTTTTATGTTTAGATAGCGGAATACTCATGCAAAATTGCACACTATGTTCCATATTTTTTATTGAATACTTTATATCTAACGTTTCAAGAATTTGTTTAACAATATATAGCCCCAAACCACTTCCTCCAGTATTTCGATTCCTTGATTTTTCAATTCGATAAAATGGTTTGAAAATTTGTTGAATATCTTCATCTTTAATATTGATACCTGTATTTATAATTTTCATTTCGATTTGATCTTGTTTAGAATTCTCTCTTAACTTTATATAGACTTTTTCATTATGTGATGAATACATAACCGCATTGTGGATAATATTTTTGCATGCTTTTTCTAAAAGAGCACAATCTGTATAAATAGAAAGGTCAGAATCAAATTCTTTTATTATTTCGATACTTTTTTGAGAAGCAAAAAATTCGAGATCTTTTGTGATTGTACCTATTAACTTTGAAGGATTAACTTCCTCTACTTTTAGTTTGAAGGTGTGTTGTTCTAATTTCGATACGCTTAAAATTTCACGAACTAATTGTTCTATCCTTTCAATAATTTGATGATTTTTCTTTAAATATTGATCGCGATTTTGATAAGGGCCAATATTGTATATCATCCCTTCTAAGTATCCTTTCATTACAGTAAGAGGGGACTTTAATTCATGTGCTACAATCGCAAAAAACTCTCTGCGTTTTGTTTCTATTTCTCTTTCTTTTTCAATATCATTTTTTAATTGTTCATTTGCTTTTTTTAAATCAAACATAGCTTGTTGTAAGTTAATAGACATGTCATTCAAACTATTAGACAATTCTCCTAACTCATCTGTAGAGCGAACCTCAATTTTTTCGGAGAAATCTAAATTTGCCATCTTTTGTGCACCTTCATTAATATAAATAAGTGGCTTTGTAATAAACCTGGAATAAAAATAAGCACTTCCTATACCAATAATGAGCACAATGATACTAATATAGGGGAGAAATCGTACTAAAACCTGTGAAGCTTCATCAATCGGTTGAAATGTAGCAAAGACTATAAGTGTTAAACTACCATCTTGGAATTGAATTGGTTTCGTAACGTTATATGAATTGCTAAGGGTACTTGCATTCTCGAATCGTGTTGCTTTAGTAACTACTGTTTTTTGCGTACCACTTTGAATAAAAGAAAATGAAGGAGAGTAAATAATTACTCCTTCTTTATTTTGAAGGTAAAGCATCGCATTATTTTTTTTTGCGTATTCATCAAAAAGTGGTATCGCATCTTGAAACGTAAGATTTTTAGACTTATCAATGATTTCGTTTATCCCTGTTTGAAGTTGATCTGTTTTATATTGCTCATAAAACGTAGGGAGAAAGAAGTATAAAGTTAAATAAATCAATACTGCAAAGGATAACAAAATGAGAGATGTAGTCATAAAGAGTTTATAAGTAATTTGCTTCATCTTCATGAGTTTCACAATACTATTCATCAATTTTATAACCAATACCCTTTATTGTTTTAATATAAGGGATAGCTAATTTTTTGCGTAGGTTTTTAATATGTGTATCAATTATTCGTGTTTCTCCAAAATAATCGTACCCCCAAACCTTCTCTACGATATTTTCTCTTGTAAGTACTTTTCTCTCATTTTGAAATAGTAGTTGTAGAATTTCAAACTCTTTTGTCGTTAATATAATTTCAACATCATTTACATAGACTCTATATGCATCCACATCGATACGAACTTCTTTAAATATCAAATGATTATTTACATTTTTATCATAACTTCTTCTAAGTACAGCTTCGACTCGTCTAATCAAAACATGAAATGAAAAGGGTTTTGTTATATAATCATCGATCCCAAGATCGAATCCTTTCATTTGATCTTCCTCTTCTTCCAACGCAGTTAGCATAATAATTGGTACGTTTGACTGACTTCGAATCATTTTAGAAACTTCAAACCCATTAAGATTGGGCATCATGACATCTAGGAGAATTAAATCAAAGGATTGCTTATTAAATTGTGTCATACCCTCTAGTCCATCTGAAGCGACTACCACTGTATAATGCTGTGTCATTAAAAATTGTTTAATTAATTCCTGAATTTCTTGATCGTCCTCTACCACGAGAATATGATAGTTTTTCATAATATCACCTCTGGTAGTCATTATAGCCGTACTATCTGGAGTTTATGTGGAGATACAGTAGTAAACTTCATAGGACGTTTACTACCAAAAAGTATTATTAGCTATATTACTTTTTTATGGAGAAATAATTGATTAAAAAACTTATCGTATGAATTGATGTATGAATAATATTTACGAAAAACTAATGTATAATAATGTGAATTGTATGTGATTTCTTAAAGTTTGTGAAAATATACTTGTGCTTCTTTACCAAAAGAGGGAAAGGAATTTTAATATAGAAGAAGCTACAGTAATACTAGAGTGTGTGCCAAGAACTTTGGATTTCTCTCATCTAGTTTCTATTTAATCGTTAATCACTACATAACAATGTTCTGGCTAAACCAAAAGTTTAAAGGTGCAAACTTGGAGAGATTTATATAATGTTAGAAAGGTTGTGAAATGATTTGAAGTGTTATAAAGGTATGCTGTTTGATTTAGATGATACCTTACTTGATAGGGATAAGGCAGTAGCGGCATTATTTTTAATTGTTTTAGAAAAGTGTTATGAAAATGTAGATGGTGCGGCTAAAAGCAACATGTTACAGAAATTCAAAGAATACGATAAAAGAGAATATGGCATAAGTAATAAAACGACAGTTTTAGAATCATTGTTTGATGAATTCACGCCGAAGTATAGATTGCCACGCAATTATATCCAAGATTTTTGGAATAATAATTTCCCTAGATGTTTTTCAATAGACCAAAATACTATTCATTTCTTAAATCAAATAAAGAAGCACTTTAAAGTTGGAATTATAACAAATGGCTCAACTCAGAGGCAAAAAGCTAAAATATTTAACACGAATTTAAATAGGTATTTTGAAACAATCATTATTTCTGAAGAAGTGGGATTTAGTAAACCTGATAAACGTATATTCGAACTAGCGTTAAATAAGCTAAATTTACAGCCGGAAAATACTTTATTTGTTGGGGATGACTTAGAAAAGGATATTGCTGGTCCTCAAAATATAAATATAAAAGGTGTGTGGTTTAACCCTCAAAAAATCAAGAATACTACCAAAATACAACCATATGCCGAGATTAACACTTTGGATAGTTTGTTAAGTTATGTTACTCCACAATATTTTTATAACAAGTAAAAGCAATTTCATATATATATTCAAAAATATAAAAAAGAGAAACTATCATTAATTTCATTGACCGTATTAGTAATAAAGAATAGAGGCGATTTTAATAGCTGCGGCTAATTTAATCTATGATTAATACGAAGTTTTGTAAAACAATTTTACTCATACGGTGCACATTATAAAGGGGTGGGACTATGGACATAAAGAAAGTAGTAATCGATGGAATCAATATTGCGGTCATTAGAAACGATAAGGTATTAATATCGGATGTTCAGTCTGCATTAGATACTATGGCAACAGTTCAATACGAGGTAGATGCGAAGCATATTATTATCCACAAGTCATTAATAAGTGAAAGCTTCTTTGATTTAAAAACACGTCTTGCGGGTGATATCCTTCAAAAGTTTATAAACTACAAGGTAAAGATTGCTATCATTGGGGATTTCTCTATTTACACTAGTAAAAGCTTAAAAGACTTTATTTATGAATGTAATAAAGGGAATGACATTTTTTACTTAGTAACTGAGCAACAAGCAATTGAAAAACTAAGTACATTAAAGTAAAAATTATATCCTGCTAAATTCCCCCATTTCACTTAGTTCATGATTATATACGATATAGAAGAACTGATGTTTGTGGTAAACTAAGAGATGAATAAAGGGGGAGTTTTTTTGAACAATTTTAATGATACGATCCGAAATTTAAATAATATAGTTTACCAACCTAACAATTTAATGATTACGAATCTAAAAGAAGAAAAGCAAAACGCAGAATATGCAGGATGTTTATTCCACTTAAATAACAAAACCATTCGTTTTAGAAAATCAAAAGTTACTCCTAATAAAATTGGTCAATTTGTTTCTTTTTGGGAGAAAGATGACAATATGCAAAATCAAGCATTTTCTTATGACGCTGCTCCTGATTTATTAGTTATTACTTGTATAGATGATCATAAACTAGGACAATTCATTTTGCCTAAAGAGATTCTTCTTAAGGAAAAAATCTTGAGAACACAAAATCAAAAAGGCAAGATGGCTATGAGGATTTATCCTATATGGGATAAGCCTGTCAGCAATCAAGCTAAAAAGAGCCAAATGTGGCAACTTCAGTATTTTGTTGATTTAAGCGATTGTAATAATTTACCTATAGACAAACTATTAAATTTGTATTTGTAGCTTCTTATCTTTAGTGATCTTGTCGGTTAGACTTTTTGTACCGGTACAGTTACATAAAATGTACGTTGTTACAGTACCCCTTAAAACTTACAATCAGCATATATTATTTAAACTTATAAAATTTTAAGGGGTGCTAAATATGACAAGTTTACAAGATCAGCTTTTCGCAAGATTAAATCTTAAAAAACGTAATGAAGTAACGTTTGAAGAATTACCTACTATACTCTTTTCATTTGCACATACTATACCATTTGAGAATTTAGACGTTATAGCACAAAATACGAATCAAATCTCTCTGGAAAACTTACGAGAGAAAATTTTAACTAGTTCCCGTGGTGGACTTTGCTACGAATTAAACACCCTTTTTTACTATTTCTTAAAAGACTGTGGCTATGATGTACAACTGGCATTAGGTACGGTTTATAAAAATGATATAAATGCATGGGCACTTGAGGATGGCCATATAACAATTATTTTAACTTATGATAATCTACAGTATTTAATTGATGTAGGTATAGCTTCATTAGTACCTCTTGTTCCTGTACCTTTTACTGATGAGTCTGTTTCTTCAAAGAATGGTTCGTACCGGGTGAGACGAAAAGATACGAGTAAAGGAAATTATGTTTTAGAAAGAATAGATGCTGAAGGAGAATGGAAAGTTTGTCATGCCTTTTATAAACATATTATTGATGAGATAGTAGTAAACGATGTTCAAAGAAGAGTAATAGAAGATGAGAAATCTATTTTTAATAAGGGACCAATTGCAGTGAAATTGACGGACTCTGGGCATGTCTCTTTAACGAATAATAGTGTAACTGAAATTATTTATGGAGCAAAAACTAAGCGTGAGGTTACAGAAGAGCAATATAGAGAGCTTTTATATACTTTATTTGCTATTAAGTTATGAAATAATAAAGATAGCCGGTACTTAATCAGAGGCGGCTATCTTTATTATTTTTTGGTGTAAATGGTTTTCGTCTAATATGTTTCGGAAACTGCGGTATAGTTAATGTTTCCTCAGTTTCTTCATATGTATGAAAAACTGGTTCTTTTGCAGCAGAATAATATGATTTAAAGTTTGATTTTCTTAATACATATAATACACTAGAACAGTACGAAAAAGTATGTACAATGAATTTTGAATGTAAAGGAAGATTATTATGTCAGTTATTGATAAATTGAAACTTAATAAGTATACAAATATGGTCGTAATTAACGAACCAAGTAATTATGACATTTTTACAGGTAAAGAAACTGTATTCTCAAAAGAACACGATGCTATCTTTATATTTGTAGAAACGCTTGATGAAATGGTGAAACAAACGAATTTTATTATTAGTAATGAAGAATTACTAATTGAAAAAGGTTACGTGTTCTTCGCATATCCGAAAAAAGGTAATGCTCGTTATAGTACGGTTATTCACCGTGATGAGATGTTTCCGGCATTAAACGTTGGAGAAGATGGTTATGTGGGAGAAAGCAATATTAAATTTGCACGAATGGTAAGTATGGATGAAGTCTTTACTGTTGTAGGTTTAAAACGTGAAAAGAAAAAAACAATGAAAACATCTGCTATGAGTCAATGTGTTGCCGATTATGCAGATCGAATTAAAGATGTTGAAGCATTATTAGCTAATCATCCGAATGAACTTAAGTTTTATCAAAGTTTAACGCCTGGATACCAAAAAGATTGGGCACGTAATCTTTTTTCTGTGAAACAAGAAAAAACACGTGAAAAACGTCTAGAGAAAATGATAGAAATCCTTTCACAAGGCTATAAAACAATTGAATTATTCCGTAAGAAGAAAAAATAATGACTAAGAAAGTCACAATGCTGCAACAATTAATTGTGATGAGTACATTGAAAAAAGCATTCCTTCTATTATACTAAGGAATGTTCTTATATTTATATAATTAGCAAAAGAGAAAAGGTGTTTGAAATGAAATCGTATATTGTAGTTGGATCTGGAATTTTAGGAGCGTCTACTGCTTATCATCTTGCTAAGGCAGGTGCGAATGTTACTATCGTGGATCGCCAACAATTAGGGCAAGCAACTGATGCAGGAGCAGGTATTGTATGTCCATGGCTATCACAGCGTCGTAATAAAGCATGGTATAAAATCGTTAAAGGCGGTGCACGTTACTATTCTTCGTTAATTCAGCAATTAGAAGAAGACGGTGAAACTGACACAGGATATAATCGTGTAGGTGCAATTAGTTTACATACTGACGAGAAAAAGTTAGATCAAATGGAAGAGCGAGCTTATAAACGACGTGAAGATGCCCCAGAGATTGGTGAAATCACTCGCTTATCAGCTGAAGAAACAAAAAAATTATTCCCAGCATTATCAGACGAATATAGTTCTGTTCATATTAGTGGTGCTGCACGAGTAAATGGAAGATTATTACGCAATGCATTAATAAGTGCTGCGAAAAAACATGGTGCAACTTTTATAAAAGGCGATGCCATATTAGTCCGTGAAGGAAATCATATTACTGGAGTTATAGTAAACGATGAAACAATTTTAGCAGAAAAGGTTCTTGTAACTGCAGGTGCATGGGCGAATGAAATCTTGAACCCATTAGGAATTAATTTCTTAGTTACATTCCAAAAAGGACAAATTGTTCATCTGCAAATTGAAAATACAGCAACAGAAAATATGCCAGTTGTTATGCCACCAAACGATCAATATATTTTAACGTTCGACAATGGTCATGTCGTAATTGGTGCAACACATGAGAATGATACGGGTTTCGATCATCGTGTAACAGCAGGTGGTCTACATGAAGTATTCCATAAAGCATTAGCAGTTGCACCTGGCTTAGAAAATGCTACAATGCTTGAAACGAGAGTTGGATTCAGACCATTCACACCAGGATTCTTACCTGTTATCGGACCGCTACCTAACTTTGAAGGAATTCTCGTTGCGAATGGATTAGGAGCTTCGGGTTTAACAGCTGGTCCATACTTAGGAGCGGAACTTGCTAAACTAGCGCTCGGACAACCGATTGAATTAGATTTAAATGATTATGACGTTGCTGGAGCAATTGAATAATATTGGGTACTGCTAACATTTAGGAAAACCATGCTAAACAAATTTGACAAGGAATAAACAGTTTTTCCTCTGTTAAGAGTATGCCTGTTTATGAAAAATAAAATTCTTTAAAAATAGAGGGCCGACATTATAAACCTGCATTAATAATGTAGAATTGTGATGTCGGCTCTTTATTCATATTGATTTAAAACTTATTTTCGAGAGGAGGTTGAGTAATGAGAGCACCATATCAAGTATTGATATTTCCTTATATAAAAACTGACGATTCTATTCAATATGGTATTTTTAACCGAAGTGATTATGGTTATTGGCAAGGAATAGCTGGTGGCGGAGAAGACGGTGAGATTCCTATTGAATCAGCAAAACGGGAAGCGTTTGAAGAGGCTGGTATTACAAGAGAATGTCCATATATACAATTAGATTCTGTGTCTTCACTACCAGTAGAGGATGTAGTTGGAGGATTCCTTTGGGGAGAAGAGGTTTATGTAATAAAAGAATTTTCTTTTGGAGTTAAAGTCCCTACAAAAAACATATCATTATCTAAAGAACACTTCAATTATAAATGGTTATGCTTCGAGGAAGCAGTAACGTTTTTGAAATGGGATAGCAACAAAACAGCATTGTGGGAATTAAACAAAAGGCTATTAAAACAATAAAAGTTTTAGCTAACAAAGATATTAGTGGAACAAGAATTTGAACAATTAAAAAAACCTTGCTACACTTCTAAACAGTGTTTTAGATTATAAAATAGAGTAATATAGATTTGGCATGGGTAATGAACTAAGAGAACTTGCACTAAGAAAAGCCCTATACAGTTGCCTGTGAAAAAATGAAAATAGTTAGAAATATTTTTATGTTGTACAGTTTTTGGCTATGAATAGCGGAATAAATATTAAGTATTCAACAGTTCAAATAGAACGAGTCATCTTTTTATTTTAAGAAGAAAGATGACTCGTTTTATGCTAAAATTCGCTTAGTGTATATTTTCGTTAAAATGTGGGTGGGCCCCTTTTAGCAAAACCGGAGTGGGAATGATGAGTATAAATAGTTTTGTGGGATTAATAAAGGACGAATTATTAAAAGAGGTAAGCATACGAAGTGAGGATGAATTCGAGCCTGTAGTAGTTAAAGATATTCCTAGACTTTGGAAGTGTTTAGGGACAGGTAATTATGCCGCAGTATTCATGCACAGAGAATACAAAGATTGGGTAGTGAAAGTTTACGTGCGAGAAGGAGAAGGAATTGAAAAAGAGTCAGAAGCATACCGAAGAATTGGAAATCATCCTTCTTATTCAAAGCTTATATATAAAGGAGAAAATTTCATAGTATTGAAACGTTTAAAAGAAATTACTTTATATGATGCTATTCATAAGGGGATTAAAATTCCTAAGCAGGTAATACTTGATATCAATGAGGCTTTGGAGTATGCGAGGGAACAAGGGTTAACTCCTTGTGATGTTCACGGGAAAAATGTGATGATGGAAAAAGGAAGGGGATATGTGGTCGATGTATCTGATTTCTTAAAAACAAAAGAAGATAGTAAGTGGAGAGACCTAGAAAAGGCATATTTCACCTTTTATTTTCCTTTCATTTATAAATTGCCTTTCCCCGTTAAAATACCGTATTTTATGTTAAACATTGTTAGACGTTCGTACAGAAAATATAAGAAGCTTAAAAAGAAATTCAAATTATAAAAGGACCACATATGTTCCCAAAAACGAGTTGAATTCACATAAATTACTGTAGAAAAATTTAAATTTTTGTTTAGGGGCTACTTCAAGACCTTAGCTTGCTGGGTATATGGTGCTACCCCATTACTATCAACTTAAGAATTGATAGTAATGGGGTATTTAATTTCTTATCTTGATGAGTATGGGATACTATCTTCTATATTCTTGTTGTAGGGTGTTATAAAATTCTTAAGTTAATAGGCCTTGAGTGGCATACATAGCAGAATTAACGAGTAAATGTAATAATCTCATCAACAGCTTTGATATAACCACCTGCCTCACGGAATGATTGACTAATTTTTTTGGCATTCTCTTTGTAAATCGAATGCTGCAACACTTCATTAACGGCATGTTTTAAATCCTCGGCCGATAATTGCTGGATATTTAACATAAATCCTGCGCCAAGTTCGTATACTCGCTCAGCAATCGTATGCTGATCATTTATAAATGGGAGCATAACTAGAGGTACTTCAAAATAAAGTGATTCACTTGTGCTATTCATTCCACAATGACTAATAAATACATCCGCTTGACGCAGTATATCTAATTGTGGAAGATAGTTACCAACAATAAAATTATCAGGTATATCTCCTAGCTGCTCCACTGTTAATTGTTTGCCTATACTAAGTACTACTTTCGCATTGAGATCTTTTAAACCGACGAAACATTTTTGATAGAATTCAGGCTGATTATTAATTATGGTTCCCATAGAAATATGCAACCCATTTTCCAGGTAAAGACTGTGCATCATAGAGGATGTAATCGTATGTTTCTTTGGAGATTTCTTCAAAAATGGCATCAGTAATTCTTTCCATAGCATGAAGGAAGTGTAATAAGTACTCTTGAGGATGGGAAGTCATAAGATTCATAGTTTCCGAAAGCTCTCTTTGTGCCTCTTGATTGATGGGACGGAATTGCGCACCTGCTTTTTTGATTTTTTCTTCAAAATCATTTGATGAATAATAGACAATGTTGTCTCCACGTTGTACTAAATCCTGTACTAATCCTAATGTTGGATTTAAGTGTCCTTCTCCACCTATATTGATGTAAAGTGCTTTTTTCATCTTTATCCCCTCCAGTAAATTTGATATCGTTAAATGTAAAATATAAACGATTTTTTATTTTGTTTGAATTATAATGAACGAAGTGAATAAATGTCTATTTTTACTTTTGAATATTCTTAATTTTTAGAAGGCATTTTATTTAGATAACTTGATGGATATGGCGAGACCCCACATCCATCAAGTTAAGAAAAAGAAACACCCCAAAAAACAAAAAAATGAGATGACTTCTCAAAGTAACTAACTGTAGAGAAAGAAAAATTTCATTTAGTGGGTACTTCAAAACCTTAGCTTAATGGCGATGGGTTCACCATATCAAAACAAGAAAATTGTGCGTATAGACATATTTTTCAACCGCTTCCTGTACGTTAAGGGAATCGTTATTTTTTTACAGTTTTTTTATTATGAAATTCAAAATAACTAATTATAATAGGTGAAAAAATAATCAATAGTTGGGTTACGGAAAGGATTCGAATTTACATTCTTTCTCAATACATATTATGGATAAATAAAGTAAAATATGGGTTAGGGTTATGTCTCATATTGTGTTAATACTAACAATAACTAAGGGTACATAATATGCTTTCATACCTTTGAATAATTTTGTTATAGGAGGGATGGAGATTTATGTTGGTATTGATAAATACCTTTGTACTGGGGCTTTAATCTATATGCGTGAGGGCCTTTCCCTAAGTCTTGTCAGGAAAGTAAGGAACAGTATGCAAACACTTATACAATATGAATAGAGGAGAGGAATGCCTTATGAAAATACGTAGTCAAATTACATGTGCAAGTCTGGCCCTTTTAATAGCTGGAAGTTCCCTGTTATATACAACACCAACCTCAATTGTAAAAGCAGAGCCCACTCAAAATGTATCTAGTTCGTTACAAACAAATACGCAACGAGATCGTACTTCCGTCAAGCAAGCAATGCGGGATACATTGCAACTTGGATACCCGGGGATACTTGCTAAAACTTCTGAGGGTGGAAAAACGTGGGGGAATGCCGCTGGAATAGCGGATCTGAGAACCAAGAAACCAATGAAAACAGATTTTCGCTTTCGCATTGGGAGTGTGACGAAGACGTTCACCGCAACAGTTGTACTTCAATTAGTTGGAGAGAATCGCCTGAAGCTAGACGACTACATCGAAGACTGGTTGCCTGGTGTCATTCAAGGAAATGGATATGATGGTAACAAGATTACTATCCGGGAGATATTGAACCATACAAGTGGTATCGCTGAATACTCAAGGTCAAAAGACGTTGATTTTACGGATACAAAAAAATCGTATACGGCTGAAGAGTTAGTGAAGATTGGGATCTCTCTTCCCCCAGACTTTGCTCCAGGAAAGGGCTGGTCTTATTCAAACACAGGATACGTATTACTGGGTATCCTTATTGAAAAAGTAACTGGAAACAGCTATGCGGAAGAGGTTGAAAATCGAATTATTGAACCACTTGAATTGTCGAATACATTCCTACCAGGCAACTCAAGTGTTATTCCAGGCACTAACCATGCCCGTGGGTATGTCCAACCAGACGGAGCAAGTGAGCTAAAAGACGTTACTTATTATAACCCAAGTGCAGCTAGCTCTGCTGGAGATATGATTTCTACGGCTGAAGACTTAAACAAATTCTTCTCTTACTTGCTCGGTGGCAAATTACTGAAAGAACAGCAACTAAAACAAATGCTTACTACAGTTCCTACAGGAAAAGAAGGAATCGATGGATATGGTCTTGGAATCTATGAAACTAAGCTTCCAAGCGGTGTCTCGATATGGGGACACACAGGTGGCATTCTAGGGTTTACTACTCTTGTTGGAGGTAAACTTGGAGGCAAGCATACGTTGGTCGTCAATTGGAATAGTTTGGGTAGAATTGGCAGTCCTAATCCTTTTAAAAAAATTTTACTTGCTGAATTTAGCAAGTAGGAAAAAAGGAAAAATTTATCGTAGTTTTCATAGTTAAAAATATACTTTACTGTTTCAAAAGCCCCAACTTATTTTCAAGAAAAATAAGTTGGGGCTTTTTTTGTTTTGGTGGCGTTTATTCTTAAATTGATGGATGTGTGGTGCTACCCCAAAATAAAAAGATTAGGAGTGAATCCTAATCTTTTTATTTATACATATTATTGTTAGTTATATCACTATCAATTCCAAAACGGGATATTTTGAATAAATGAAACCGTCAAAATAAGTGTTGATACGGAACCGGCAGTTACTAAAGTTACTATTTTTCGTCCATTCTGTTCTTTTGAAGGTTTTATAAGTTCTGTAATTAACACAATCCATATTATGATAGAGACTATTGAAATAATATTTATAGACATATGTATCACATCCCTTCTTGTTTTTACATAAATATTTCTTCTTTTATAAAATAAAAGCAATTTAACAAGAAAACATGTACCTCATTAAAAATCAATATTTCCCTGTTAAACCACCTTTTTTAAATAGAAATACGACTGATAAAACGATAACAACAGCCTTCAAACTTCCCCAATATGGATAAATAGTATGATCTGTTAGACTAGCATATTGAAAAATATTCTCTAAACCGAAAATTCCTATCATGACTGCTAAAATAAATGAAGCTGATCCATACGTCCCGTTATGATAGAGGGTAAATAAGTATATTGCACATATAAGTGGTACGATGATTTGTAATAAGAGTGTCATAATTAGTCCCCCCAGTATATTGATACTTATATTATATACAAAATTGTAATAAAAAGGAATGCGACTTATTTAATACTAACAGAACTACTCTAATCATATTCTTCTATAAAAAAGAAGAAAAAGGGGTGTACAGTTAATTGACAAAAGTTAAAGTTAATTTACGACCCATTGTTCATAACGTAAATTTACCAACCGTATTGAAAACAACGATACTTCCAGGTGAATCGACCGAAAGACTATTTATCGCAACTCAATTAGGAGAGATTTTTTACATAGGGGACGGAGTTATAAAGAAATTTTTAGATATGCGTCACCTAATTATTAAATTAGGTACATCTGAAGAAGGTGTTTCTAGTAGCGGTTATGATGAACGAGGATTACTAGGACTTGCATTTCATCCACAATTTTATCAAAACGGTTTATTTTATCTTCATTATTCAGTAGCCGGAACTCAAGGTCCAGGTGCACTTTCTGAACAATTTAAACCGAATCCTTGTGACCCTAAAACGTTAAATTTAAAGTGGGTTAATAGAAATACGCAATATGATCACATTGATACAGTGGAAGAATGGACTTTACAATCTAACGGCCAAGCTCAAAAGCGACGAACATTACTGAATGTAAGAAGACCATTTTTTAATCATAACGGAGTCAATAGTTTAAACTTTTCACCTGAGACTGGAAAACTTGTTTTTACAAATGGAGATGGCGGATCAGGTTATGATCCATTTAATTTAAGCCAAGATGATTTAGAAATAGCAGGAAAAATAATTGAAATCGATGTAAATAAAAATACATTTATAAATAACCCTCCTGTAGTTACACGCTTTTATGACCTTCCTTTATCTATACAAGAAACACTTACAGTAATTGCAAAAGGAGTACGTAATATAACCGGCATTTCATTTCAAAGATTTTATAATCAATATATCAAATACACCGGAAATGTCGGACAGGATATTGTAGAGTCTATTTTTTCATTTGTTCAATATAAACCTATACCAGTTACAGAACTTGTTCAAATGCATTTTATGAGGTTAACTCCCAATCAAGATGGTTTTATCAATTTTGGGTGGCGAGGATGGGAAGGGGATTTACCTACTTCTTTTATACGACATTGTTCCGAAAATCAGACTTTGGATGAGAGAACAATAGTTTATTATGATGAAACAATACAAACTTCAGTGAAGCGTATTCTGCCTCTACTTAGTTATTTTCATAAAGATTTTAGAACCGATAAGTTTGGAGGAACTTCACTTACAGGAGTTCAGCCATATATGGGAAATGCAATTTCAAATTTAACGGGTAGCGTTGTTTTTACCGACCTTGCTAAGAAAGAAGATTCTCGACCGCCAGTTAAGGGTGTTTTAGCTTATACTAGAGCCGGTACAGACGGTAAACATGCTGACTTTCATGCTATTGAAACCAATTATGATTTTGGTACGCAAGCAGCTTATTATATGAGTTTAGGAACAAATTCGGCTCAAACTAGGTTATATTTAGGAGTTTACGGTTCTATGAAAGTAACTGATTTTAACAAAGGTACCATTTTTGAAATTATTCCTTGATACGATACAAATGCTCAGTCTAAAAACATAAGGAATTTATTCTGTTTCCAAAACGCAAGACTTAACTTGTCCCCCTAAAAATCTTCAATGTATTAGCATCTATTAACTTGGAGAAAGTAACTCATAAACCATATGTGTACGAATAATATAGAAAGTAATGAATGAGGTATCTTTAGGGGGTATTTTAATGAATCGTTTTGTACGTTATTGGTATCAACTGATGATAGAGCATGATATAAGCTTTGTTCATAAAAGAAAATTGTCCCTTGCGAATAAGTTAGTACTTACAGCTTTGATGAGTGCATTGGCCACCATGTTTCAAGCGGCGGGGAACTTAATTCCTGGTATAGGTTTGCTCATTAGTCCATTTTCGACATTGCCGATTTTTTTTGCTATTCTCTATTCTATTCGTGAGGGAATACTTTCTTATATTCTTACTATTTTTCTATTATTTATTATTGAGCCAAGTGAACTAATTGTCTTTCCTTTTACTACAGGCTTATTAGGTCTAGCCTTAGGACTAGCCTTTTTAAAATTCAAGAGGAGAATTTGGATTGTTTCCTTTTCAGCGACTTGTCTACTTATAGGGATTATGATCGTTCTCGATGTTTTCCGTTTTCCGGTACTTGGTCCTACTGTTCATACAACTATGGACATAAAAATTATTTTATCAATATTTATACTGAGCTTTCTATACTGCTGGATTTATGCAGGTTTTTGCAGAATAATGATGAATAGATTATGTAAAGTGTTGTATTGACAATGGCATAATGAAGATTGGAGAATGCATTCATGACTAACGTTGCAGTTAGAAGACCAAATTTGAATGATGTAGATGAACTATATTTATTTTTCCGGATAGTTATTACGAATACATACAAAAATGAAGGATTGTCACAATTATTGGATGACATAGAAAATGAAATTAACTCAAAAAAGCAGTATTTGAAAAGTGATTTTGATAGTAACGGAGAAAGTCGTTACTTTTTATTAGCAATTGATACAAGTAACGATAAAATCATTGGAACAATCGAAATTGGTCCAGCAAGTACATTGATTAATAGTTGTACAGGTGGTGTACTTAAAAATTTGCATGAAATAGGAACTGTATTCATACTTCCGGAGTATCAAAGAAAGGGAATAGGGAGTTTATTACTACATACAATGTTTCTTACATTACTTAGCAGAGGGATAACAGAATATTGTTTAGATAGTGGATATAAAAATGCGCAAAGTATATGGACGAAAAAGTTTGGAAAACCTAGCTATGTATTGAAAGATTACTGGGGCGAATCCAGTGATCATATGATTTGGAAGAACAATTTACATGATACACCTATAATATTTGAATTATAAAATGAAATATGCCTCTGAACATAGCTTTTCTTACTTATGTATGCTATTATTTATCTTTATAATAAAAGAGGACGTGAATGAACTTGATTAAAATTAGTATCCCTGAAGTTGATGTTACAATTACTGAACGTAAACAAGTTATTAAAGGAGACGAGCCAATCATTACTCCAATTAATGGATTTATCGATTTCCACTTGTTCCCTAGAGATAAAGGCGGCATTTTTATGTTTTACAATATTAATGACGAACTACTTTTCGTAGGTAAAGCTCGTAAAATTAGACAACGTATTAAGAAGCATTTTGAAGATAATGTTTCACCAATTAAAAATCACCGTGATGAAGTATACCGCATTGATGCATGTATCGTAGAAGATCCAACAGAAAGAGAAATTTACGAAACATATATCATTAATGAATACAAAGCGAAATATAACGTTGATAAAGTATTCTACAAATAATCAACATTAATAAAAAACAATCCTAGCTAATATGCCAGGATTGTTTTTTATTTAGATTTATTCTTCATATCTTTCTCCTTTTTTCAAATGATTAGCCACAATAAAACAGAATATCCCTATAAATATAAGTACAATACCAAGCGTTTTATGTTTTCCCTCAAAGAAAGGAATATCTGAAATAACATTTGTCATACATAGTCCTAAAAATACAAGGATAGGGCCCACCCAAAGTAATACATTACCGAATTTTGTGTGCTTCCACATAATAACCCTCCTTAATTCTCTTTACATATATATCCATAAATTAAAAGTAAATTCATAGAGAAATATAGTTTTTTTCATATCGAAAATTTAACCCTCATATATTGGTACAAGCAAAAGAGAAAGGAGACCATCATGAATTGGTTAGAAGCTTTCATATTAGGTATAATTCAAGGTTTAACAGAATTTTTACCAATCAGTAGTACCGGACATCTTTATTTAGGAAGGCATTTATTTCAATTAGATAAAGCAGGCTTATTTTTAGATACGATGTTGCATATTGGGACTTTACTTGCAGTGTTTATTTATTACAAAAAAGAATTTATATATTTAATTAAAAACCCATTTTCAAAGCTCATGTTATTACTTATTGTTGGGACGATACCTGCAGTTGTTATTGGTTTATTGTTTAAAGACTTCTTTGAAGATATTTCAAAAACAGGAATCACGATCGGTTGGGAGTTTTTAGTGACCGGATTCTTTCTCTACATGGCAGATAAACAAAAGAATGGTCGTAAAAAAATGGATGACATCACATATAAAGACGCATTAATTATCGGTTCATTTCAAGCGGCTGCTATTTTCCCAGCGATTTCTCGTTCTGGTATGACAATCGTCGCTGCATTATGGAGGCAGTTAGACCGTGAAACTGCTGCTTACTTTTCTTTTTTATTATCAACGCCAGCCATTGTCGGAGCCATTATTTTGCAATTTGTAGACGTTTTTCAAGGGAAAGCAGAATCTATTTCTAGTACATCTTTAATTGTCGGAACGTTATCAGCAGCGTTTTTTGGATACATAGCCGTTTCATGGATGATTCAATATTTAAAACGTCACTCCTTAAAAGTATTCGCGTATTACGTATGGGGATTAGGTATTTTAATTTTAATGTTGCAATTTACTGATGTATTTTAAGTATAATGATAAAGAAGTTAATTAGTTTAAGATCCTGTTTCATTCATACAAGGCAGGATCTCTTTTTATTAAGGGGGAAAATATGTTTAATACGGCTATCGTTATTGGTGGAAGTATGGCAGGAAAGTTTGCAGCAAAAGCATTATCAACTTCTTTTAAAGAAGTAATCATTATAGAAGCTGGTGAAAGATGGGATGGAAAGTCTTCGAGAAAAAGAGTTCCACAAAGTAATCATCCTCACGTGTTATTAAAAGGTGGAGAAAACGCAATTGAAGAATTGTTTCCTAATATTACGAACGAATTAATAGAAGCGGGTAGTATTATAAACAACTTTACGCGTGATTTGAAATGGCATCAATTCGGTCTATGGAAACAACCGTTCATAGGGGAAGTACATATGATTCAACAAAGTCGTCCTTTGCTAGAATGGCATATTCAAAAACGAATACATCAAATTTCAAATATTACTATTAAATATGAAACATTGGTTAAAGGGTTATTGGTAGATGCAAAGCTTAACAAAGTGTGTGGAGTAAAAGTTAAATATTTAGAGACAGACACACAAGAAGAAGTTCATGCAGATCTTGTAGTTGATGCGAGTGGATTTGGCTCAAAAAGTATAGAATGGCTACGAGAATACGAAATTGAAGTAAAAGAAGAGAAAGTTCGTATTGATTTATTTTACGCAACGAAAATGTTCAAACTTAAAGAAAATGAGGAGTTAGACTGTTGTAATATGCTAATGTCTCCGAGTTTCCCTGATAACCCTTATGGCGTTCTTATTCAAACGATAGAAGATAATCGTTATTTTGTTACTTTCAGTGGATACGCAAATGAGAAAGCACCACAAACAGATGATGAGTTTTATGATTTTGCTGAAAACCTATCAATTTCTAATGTTACAGACTTCCTAAACAAGGCTGAGGGAATTACTGATATAAAGACATACAAAATTCCTTATCAAGTACGCCGGCGATTTGATTTAGTGAATAATGTACCAGAAGGCTTATTAGTTGTTGGAGATGCGCAATGTCGTTTTGATCCCGTTTTCGGCCAAGGCGTATCAGTTGCTGCTATGGAGGCTCACCAGTTGCAATTACTTCTGCAAGGCAGAAAACAGCTTGATAAAACATTTACACAACAATTTTATAAAAAGACAGCTAATATAATAGAAACCCCTTGGGATATG
The DNA here is from genome assembly GCF_022663675.1 of Bacillus cereus group sp. BfR-BA-01355. NCBI lineage: Bacteria > Bacillati > Bacillota > Bacilli > Caryophanales > Bacillaceae > Bacillus > Bacillus cereus group sp. BfR-BA-01355. Next base: position 83,083 of record NZ_JAKUFY010000001.1, on the reverse strand, counting down.
ACAACGACAGAAATATCACGTCACCCGCAGCTAAAGAGAGAATTAACTACAAAACAAAAATTTCAGCTATGGTATACGAAACAAATATATCGACTATCCGCAAGTAATTCTGATGTTTATATTCGGTTAGTACGAGTGATGAATTTAATTCGTAGTCCATTTCATCTTTTTCATCCGAAAGTGCTACTATCTGTATTGCTTAATCGAAAGAAATAGCAGGAATATAATTGATTAAAAAAGAATGTATAACAGTTAGTAAATCAAGAAGGAGAATACGAGATGGAAATATACATAGAGCAACTAAAGAAACAAGATGTTAAGGATTTATTTACGTTTGAACTTACGAATAAATCTTTTTTTGAAACAATGGTACCAAATCGTGGCTCGAAATATTTTGAATTTGAATATTTCCAAAAACTACTAGACGATTTATTAATAGAACAAGCGGATGGAGATTCTTATTTTTATTTAATTCGTAATGAAGAAAAAGAAATTGTAGGGCGAATCAATTTAGTAGATATAGATACGGAAACTCGAATTAGTTCACTAGGGTATCGGGTCGGAGAAAAATTTACTAAAAAAGGAGTTGCAACAGCAGCCGTAAAATTAATTTTAGATGTAGCGAAAAATAATGAAATTACTGACATTTATGCTAAAACAACGACTAATAATCTCGCATCACAAATTGTACTAGAAAAAAGCGGATTTTCTTCTTATCAAAACGAATCAGATACAACATCTGTAGAATTAAATGGAGAACATGTGAAGTTTGTACATTATATTTGGAGAAATACTTCGCGCTTATAATAAGGAGGACTTATTCATGAATGATTTGCGTTATCCAATTGGCCAATTTACATACAAACGTCCTATAACGGAAGAAATGATTGATACATGGATTCAAGAAATTGAAGATTTACCTAATGAACTAACAAAGGCAATTAAAGATTTAGATCAGAAGCAGTTAGATACACCATATCGCGTTGGAGGTTGGACTGTACGTCAAGTAGTTCATCACGTCGTTGATAGCCATATGAATAGCTACATACGCTTTAAATTAGCACTGACAGAAAAGAATCCAACTATTAAGCCGTATAAAGAAGAGAAGTGGGCAGAGTTACCCGATTCAAAATTACCGGTAGATGTTTCACTAGTAATGCTAGATTCATTACATAAAAGATGGGTTAACCTTTTATATTCTCTAGAAATTGAAGATTTAGAAAAGACATTTAACCATCCTGAAACTGGTGAAACAAAACTTGCTGTTGCAATAGGACTATACGCATGGCATGGTCGTCATCATACCGCTCATATTACTTCTTTAAGAAAGCGTCTAAATTGGTAACATGGATATTATATTAGAGAAGGCGACAGAAACTGATGCAGAAGTTATATTTCAAATGCAAATAGACTCATTTAGCCCTTTATTACATAAATATAAAGACTATGAAACAAATCCAGCAAATGAAACTATCGAAAAAACTATTTGTAGAATAAATCAAGTAAACGGTGGCTTCTATAAAATAATAGTGGATATGAATCTTGTTGGAGCGATATGCATTTCACAAAAAGAAACACCCTCTAAATTTTGGATCAGTCCAATGTTTATTCATCCGGGTTATCTAGGAAAAGGAATTGCTCAAAAGGTGATTACATTAATTGAGGAAATGTTTACTGAAGCAACGAGCTGGGAACTTGCTACTATTTTAGAAGAAGAGAAAAATTGTTTTTTGTATGAAAAGATGGAGTATAAAAGAACAGAAGTTATAAAGAAATTAAATGATAAAACTACACTTATTTATTACAAAAAAGAAAGGTAAAGCATATAAAACACGCTTTACCTTTTTATGTTATTTTAGATTAAATATACAAAAATGATGTATTTTCTTCCAAAATACTCGGGTTAGTAATTTCTGAAATGAATAAAAATACAAGAAACCACTACTTTGTCGTATATGTCACTAACGCTTTTTGAATGCTTAAAATACTATCGTCACCTTTAAATTCTTTCGTAATTGGATCCTCCATACTAGACACCCAAATTTTAAGTTCTGCATCTAAATCAAAATGCCCAGCCGTTTCGATGCTATATTGTGTAATACTTTTATAAGGAATAGAATGGTATTCTGTTTTTTTGCCGGTTACTCCTTGTTTATCTACTAAAATAAGTCGACGATTTGTAAATACGATTAGATCACGAATTAATTTATAAGCATGCTCTACTTTTTCATCGTCTAGCATAATCTTCTCTAAATCACGTTCTACACTTTCAGAACTCGTATTTGATGCATTTCCTAAAATACCGCTAAATAAACCCATATTAAATTCCTCCTTTAATATATGTGGAATGAATTACTTATATTGTAACATGTTACTCACAAAGATATTATGACATTACTTTAGTAGTTTCTGGTTATTGTTGTAATTAGTTTATATAACCTCATCTTAAAATCTTGTGCTAATATGAAATTAAGAAAAAAGAAGCAGAGGGATATAACATGAAGAATATCGGTTTAGTATTAGAGGGCGGAGGAATGAAAGGTTTATATACTGCAGGTGTACTCGAATATTTCATGGAAAAGAACTTATTCTTTCCGTATGTAGTCGGCGTATCAGCTGGAGCCTGTATGGGGGCAACCTATTTGTCACGTCAAAAAGGGAGAAATAAGAAAGTAAATACAGAACTAGTATCAGATTACAGGTATATATCTTATCGAAATTTAATTCGAAAACGTGAATTATTTGGGATGGACTTTTTATTTGATGAAGTACCTAATAAAATTGTCCCGTTTGATTTTCAAACTTTCTTAAACTGTAATGAACAATTTGTTATAGGGACGACTGATTGCGAATCAGGACGAGCTGTTTATTATAATAAAATAGAACATGGAAATGATATTTTAAAAATCATCCGTGCATCTAGCTCAGTTCCGTTTATAGCACCTGCTGTAGAATACGATAATCGTAAGTTGTTAGATGGAGGAATTATAGATCCTATTCCAGTTCTAAAAGCTCAAACTGATGGTTATGAAAAGAATGTAGTTATCATGACAAAACCAGAAGGATACGAAAAGCAGCGGAATAAATTTTCTAGACTGGCTAAAATTTTATATAGAAAATATCCGAATATCGCAGAATCTTTAGTAGAACATTATCGTTTTTATAATGAGACGATATCTTATATGAATCAAATAGAACAAAAAGACAACTTTTATGTCATTCAGCCTAGCGTACAGCTTCCAATAAGCGGAATAGAAAGAAATAAAGAGAAACTTGTTAATTTATATAACCTTGGCTATATAGATGCTCAATATCATTATGAAAACTTATTAAATTGGATAGAGAAATAAAGGAGGAGAAAGTTGAAGTTAGGAAAAAGGGTTATTTTTAATGAATTGCAGAAAATGCCTAGTCCGCTGTACAAACCGTTTCCTTATCGCGCTACAGCAAAATTGCAGCGAAACTTAGAAAGTAGATTTACCGAAGATGATTGTATAAACGCTGATTTTAATCATCATTGGATGCATACAGCAGCTACTTTAAATTCTGTACTAAATTGAAACGAACAGAACATTACGTTTCAACAAATAAAGTGGTTAAGAAAATCGTTTTTTGAGTGGTTTCCGCAATATCGTTTTCTAGAAACAGAAATTGTGAATTATCCCATTTTGTATAGAGATTTCATAAGTTATGAGAAGACCAGGAAGCTATTACTTTATTACCTTACTGAATAAAAGCGAAAACGTACAGGTTACATTACTTGTACGTTTTTTGTTCATAAAACATTCAATATTAACAACTAGTTTATATAGGAATTCTAATGAGAAGAAAGAAGTACATATAATAGAATGATACAGGGAAGGAGAGAGGAATAGCTGTTTTGCTTTAAGTTATTGTCCAACTCGAATACAGTTAGTTATTTATGTTAAAATGTTTCGAGTGAAATCAAGCTTTTAAGGATTTCATTGAACATTAAACAAAACAAGTTAGCAACGTAGAAGGGATAACATTAACATGAAAAACGTATCAAATATAGATAAAGTAGAATCAATAAAATCTTTACAGTCAACAATTAGTAAACTTGAAAATGCCTTATCACAGATGACTCAAAAAGGATCAAATACTACTTTAGTGAAAAAAAGACTCAAAGCAGCTAGTATCGGCTTAGCTATGTTAGAAAGTGTTTGGAAGCAAGAAACTCATCATTATACTCAGGAAGATTTAGCAGAAGCTCGTAATGTTCTGATTGGTTTGCTTCCATCAATTGAAAAGATTTATGTTAAGTCAAAGCTTGGGAGTCCTCAAAGAACGCTTTTAGAAAGAAGAATAAAATCGTTGGAACTTTCTATTCAGGCAATAGACAATTATTCTAGTAAATAACTTATTTAAAGAGTCTTATTACAAAAGTGTAGCAAGACTCTTATATCATTCTATCAAAATTAAATATCCTTACTGCCACATTGCAGCAAAGGCAAAACATCTTGATCTACCTCATAATTATTCTCAAACTTCACATCTTCAAGAACATTTCATTGTCTTTAATAAAAATCCATGCATTAAGTAATCTTCAATCGCAAAAACACTCAATTATTTAATTTACGAAAATGGAATACCGCCATGTATTGCTGTAGATCATGTTAATCAGCTAGAAGAACTAACTTTTGAAAACGATATTCCTCGGATTGAAAATCAAATTTCATCTATAAATTCTAATGCAACTCAACTTCACTTTTATATGGTAGCAGGACAACTTGAAAACAAACCTCTTTTAACGGCCAATAATCACTTGTATAGAGCTTTAAAAGATAAAGGGTACAAAACCACTTATGAAGAGTTTCAAGACGGTCATGATAGCGTGTGAGGGTGAAAAAAGTTATTTGATGGATTGAAAGCTTTGAAATAGATAAAAACCACACTATAAAATAAAAAGGAGAGAAAATCTATGAATCAGGAAGAACTCGATAAAAAATTAAAGAAACAAGAGATTTTAGTAAAAGATGAAAAAGTTTGGTCGTATACGTATGAGGATCATATTAGTTCTATCGTTAAACAAGCAGAACAGAAAGGAGCTTTTGATAATTTACCTGGTAAAGGTAAACCTCTTAATCTCGATAAAGATCTTTCTTACAATCCTGAAAAGCAACTTTATAGAACTTTAGCAAATAATCATATTTTGCCTAGGTGGATTGAGCTTTCAAAAGAAATTGAAGATTTAAAAGAAAGACTAAAAGAAAATACAAATACGGCAGAAGCAGCGGAATTAATTCGAACTATCAATAAAAAGGTTTTAGAGCATAATTTACTTTGTCCGACAAGCGCGCAAAAAATGAGGGTGAAAATGGATTTTTAACGATTTTCAATTAAGCTATCGCTTACTATATAATTAAGTTAGGCATTTTCAATTCGTTACTAAAGGGAGGCAAATGTAGTGAAGAATACGTATCAACTTCAAATTCCGAAAGAACTAGAACAGTATCGTAGTATTTTAGAAGAAAGTGTGAAACCGTATGTTAAAGTGTCTGGAACATTAGCAGAGACAACGCTTTTTGAAAGTAAGTTTGGTGGTTATCCGTATTTACCTATAGATCAAGAGCATCCTAAAGACTCAAATGGACAACCTATGATGCTACTTGCGCAGTTAAACTTTGAAGAAATGCCGCATGTTGAATATATGCCTCAAAAGGGATTGTTACAGTTTTTCGTAAGTCCTGAAGAAGATCTTTTTGGAGCAGATTTTGATCATCCCACAAGCCAAAAAGACTTTCGAATTGTTTATCATTCTACAATCACAGCGGATTTAACTAAGGTGATTACTGATTTTAGTTATTTAAACACTTTACATTTAGAGAATTTTATCATACCCGAAGCAGCAAAACTAAAGTTTGAGTTGGCATATCAACCAGTAACACCAAGAGATTATCGATTTGAAATGATTTTTAGTGATAACATTGATTGGGAAGAGATTGTTGATGAAGAAAATAATATAGAATTAGGCGAACTGTATGATGATTTATGTAAAGATCAAGGACATAAAATTGGTGGATATCCATTTTTCACACAGACAGATCCCAGAGAATGGGAAGAAAAATACCAGCAACATGACATATTATTGCTGCAAATCGATACAGACGATTCATTAAATATTATGTGGGGCGATTCTGGGGTTGCTAATTTCTTTATACGTAAGGAAGAGCTGTTAAATCTAGATTTTTCCAATGTCATTTACAATTGGGATTGTTACTAGAAGATATAAATAAATTAATAGCAAACAAAAAATCTTCCTGAAGGTGAGGAGGATTTTTTATGTTAAAAATAAGCGTTATGTTAACTAGAATAAAAAACAATGAGTGTAATGAAAGTCAAGCCTAAATAACAGAAATAACAACAAATAATGTAAAGTTGTAAAACGTGTGCAAATAGCAATAAGTTCATTAAGTAAAACATAAAATAAAATTACTAATTTATATTTTGTATAGAAATAATTTTTCTGTATAAAAATTTCTTGCCGATCAAAAATGATTTGGATTCGTTAAATCTTAAGCGATTATTGAGTAAGATTTGCTGTGATGAATTTATAACAAATAAAAACGATAAAAACCGAAGAAATTTGTTTAGATAAGATTTCATATGAATCTCACTAAAAATCTCCGTTCCGTCTCATTAAGTATAGTTTACTTAGTTTTTGATACCTGTAATCGCTTTGTCTCTATAACTACCTATAATATATATTATGTTAACTAACTTTAAATAACTAACTTATTATAAATAATTTAGTTATTGTGATTAGCCTCCCCTTGTTCTTTTTAATCATTCTGTGTGATGGATTGTTTAGTTGTTTGTTTTATAAGTTGTTGATGAAAATGTCTCCAGATATAAATTATATTTAAGACAATAAAAAATGCAATTCGTTTTAACTGAACGCATTAAACGAATTGCTAAGTTCTTAAAATTAGTTTGCTATAGCAATTGCTTCAATTTCAATTAATAAGTTATCGTTAATTAACTTTCTAACTTCGACAGCTGAACTTGCTGGTGGATTCTTAGTGTCAACGTATTGATCTCGTATATCTCTAACAATGGCCATTTGAGAAATATCTGTTAGGAAAAATGTTAATTTTACTACATCATTAAATCTTAATTCCGAAGTTTCTAATGCACTTTCAATATTTTCGAAAACTTGTCGCGTTTGTGTAGCTAAATCACCAATGCCAACTATTTGACCATCAGTGTTAATCGCTACTTGTCCAGATATGTAAATTGTTCGTTTAGCGTTACTAACTTCCACTACATGTGAATATCCAAAAGTTGGTGGCATCGTTTCTGGATTGATAAATTTCTTTTGCAAGGTGTCTCTCTCCTTTTTTATCAAGAAAATTGTAAAATCTCTGTATTCACTATATTCAATCAATAAAATTAAGAATCCTTTATGGTTTAAAAATAAAAAACCTTAGAATAGCTATCTTCATACCTATTCTAAGGTTTTTTAGGATTTTATATTTAGTTATCGCTAGTGGACATTGTTAAATTAATCTTTTCATAATCTCTTTTAAATTGATTGTCATTTTTTAGCCAACGTTTGAAAGCCGATTCGCTTATTTCTAAATTTGAACAAGTTGTAGCATTACATTTATTTTTCATATATTCTTCAAGGAAATTTTGTTTTCTTTGTTTAACGGCAGTTTGAGTTTGTTTTAATTTTCGATCTTGTAATTGATCTAAACTCAGACTTTCTTTCTGAAACACTTCATATTTTCTATGCAAATAAATATCTTTGTCTTTATAAATCCAATTTGAAAATAGTTGTATTGATTTTCTTCCAGATAAAATAACGCGATAATGTTTGTTTTGATTTAGTAAATCGGCTCGTAAATTGCAATTTTGAAGAATTTGATGTAAAGAATTCATAAAGTTATATGATCCACCTACGAAATTAACTGTATAAGTTTCATACTTGACGTAACCATCCCCATCAAAATACCCACGAACAAAATGATGCAAATATTCTTCTGGTACAAAAGGAAATTCGATGTTAAATGATTTACATGGCATAATTCCGTGTATGTTCATAAGGTCGTCTTTTATTGTTTTGCTATTAATATTTAGCATATATACGCCTATTTTTTTGTTTTGATAAAGTGGCTTGTTTGTTTTTAGTTCTTTTTTTATATCTTCTAAAATGTAATTTTCTTTTTGAGATATACTGACACATTGATTCTCTTTCTGTATAACACCATCTGCTGCTATAAACCCTAAAATATAAGCCATATTGTTTGACCACGTTTTAAAATAATCTTCTGTTATGTCATACTTTCTCTTCCAACTCCCTATAGCGCGCCTTGGTACGTTATTGTCTGATAAAACCATACGAATATACCTTGCAGACACATTAGCAAGCACAGCGATTTCTGAGGTGCTCTTCCCTTCAGTATACAAATGTATGATTTCAGATTTTGATAGTTTACATTTTGATTTCTTTTTTCGCTCTATGTGCACTTACATCCTCTCCTTCCTTTCTTTTATTAGAGACATATTTTCTTCTATAACATACAACGAAACATATGTTCTTTGTTGCGTATAAGAAGGAATTTACTAAATAAAAACAATTTACATGTACTTAATATTTGTCTTAGCTGCTGCTGTGCGATTTGTACTTTATAGATACAAATAATGAATTTGACGGATTTATGAAATACAAGGCATTTTAGATGAAAGGTAAAATAATATAGTTTAAACTACAAATAGCTACAATAACAACATACGTAAATTGTTAATCGTAAAAAGGAGAACGAATGAATAAGAAATATACAAATCAAATTCATACTGATATGAGTTTTAAACCGAAAGATATTATAAGTTTAATGACGGATTACTTTAAAATAAAATCAAAGCTGCGTCCTATAAAGGGTTTGCCTATCGTTTTATCAAATAAAGATAATGAACCGTTAGAGAGTGTTACATGGTTTGGCCATTCTGCTTCTCTTTTGAAAATAGAAGGTAAAAAACTGTTATTAGACCCTATGTTTGGAGATGCCTCTTCCCCATTTCCTTTGTTTAATAGTAAACGCTATAGTGGTGCTTTTTCTTTAGAACGTGATGACCTTCAAGAAATTGATGCGATTATCATTTCTCATAATCACTATGATCATTTGAATTACAAAAGTATTATGCAGTTAAAAGATCGCGCAAAGCACTTTTATGTTCCAACTGGAGTTGCACAATATCTTATTAAATGGGGTGTTTCGCCTAGTAAAATTAGTGAGCATAATTGGTGGGACGAAATTACGTTTGATAATATTAAGTTAGTATGTGCGCCTGCAAGGCATTTCTCTGGACGAAGTATGACAGATAGAGATTGTTCATTATGGTGTTCATGGCTTATCCTTGGTCAAGAGACTAAAATTTTTTTTAGTGGCGATAGCGGTTATGCCCCTCACTTTAAGGAAATTGGTGATAAATATGGTCCATTCGATCTTACATTGATGGAATGCGGACAATATGATCCGAGGTGGTCTGCGATTCATATGTTGCCTGAAGAAACTGTACAAGCTCATATTGATGTACAAGGAGAATTACTTCTTCCGATTCATTGGGGTGCTTTTACATTAGCATTACACGAATGGAGTGATCCGATAGAGCGTGTTACGAAAGAAGCTAACCGTTTAGAAGTTAAAATTACAACGCCTCAAATTGGCGAATCTATTACGTTAAAATCTACAAACTATCCTTCAACAGCTTGGTGGAGAGAAATTTAATTATAAATAGAAAAAGAGCGAACTCTCTTATAAGGAATTCGCTCTTTTTCTGTATTTAAACTTATTTCACTATATTTGATTTCCCGCTATCTAAAATTCTATTTGCTGGTACACTGGACATTTCAATCACTGTATTCATACTTTTATCAGTTAGTTCAATGAGTTCGTTTTCGTGATTGATTTTCTGTAAATCCCACACCATTCCATGGAACTCGTTATGCTGTCCACTTACCTTTACAATACTTTTCGTTTTATTTGTAGGTTGTATTTGAAGGTTTGTAAATAGGTTACCACTAATTTCATTTGGCGTTGTTACATTACTATCCATAAAAATCATATTTACACAATCTTCGAGAGAGAAGTTCATAAAACGGTTGGCATTTATCCATGCATGTCCAAATTGTGGTTTCTTTGCTACTAATTTCACCCCAGTTTCCATGCCTACAACTTTTATATTTTCAAAATTAATAAATGAAATTTCATTTTCCTTCCCACCAGAATACAAAGAAATGCCGGTACCTTTATTCGTTTCTGTCCAATTGATAATATTTATATCTTTTATTTGTGTTTTGTGCCAAGTGTTATAATACTTATTTTTTCCGTCTAAATATATAACTTCAGAATTAAATTTAGGATCATCTATAGCTATATAAGCTCCTTCAATAGAAGCGTTTTTTTCTAATTCTAGAACTCTAAAATTACCTTCAACAACAAATTGTGTTCCATAACCAAATAATAACTTTACACCCTGTTTCACTACGATTGGTGACGTAATTTTATACTTCTTATCATCAAGCAATACTGTTTTAATTTTACTAGATTCTGCTTTATTAATAGCAGATTGTATTTTGTTTGAATCATTTTTACCTTTAAAGTCTTCTACATACACCTTATCATTTTTAGCTAAACCTTCTTTTTTGTTGTATTGATAAAAAGCAATAGTAATTAAAACGATACCTATGAGTAAAAAAATTATTTTCTTCATCACACTCATCCTCATATAAATTTTCTCCTTAGCTACTCTTCGAATAATCTATGGCTTTTATATTTAGGTGATAATTATTTTGCTGTGTATGATAGATTACGATTCTTACTTTTTATAATGGAATTATATTATCTATAGAGTTGTCTTGCTTAGCTAATTCTTTATTCCTATAATCTATTAATTTATGATTAGATAAAATAAAATTATGCTCTAATATTAATTCATTGTGGAGCACTTCAACTAAAAATTTAGGTATCATCTCTCCTACACCGTAATTATAGTCACTAAGAATCCAAGAAACCTCTTTCCAATCTAAAATTCCTTCTGAGACTTTTTTTGGAGTGTGATATGTAAATTCATGAAGTAACTCTACTAGATAAACATAAATACCGCCAGAATATGAAGAATCCTCCCATTTAATAATGCCTTTAAATTGAATTTGGTCATACGTAACTTTTATATTAGTCTCTTCCTTTATTTCACGAATCGCATTTTCTAAAGGTGTTTCTCCCTTTTCTATCTTTCCTCCTACCCCATTCCATAATCCTTTTACCGGATCATATTCTCTATTTAACATAAGTATCTCTTCATTTCTTTTTATAAAACATAAAGTGTGCTTGTACATAATGTGATTCCTTCCTCCGTTTTTAATAAGCTCTTACTGGAGATATAAGATGGATTGCTGCAGATTGCTCTCCTGCTTCAATCAATATCGGTCTCATAGAACCGCCAAAGCTTAAAGTAATCGTTTCTTCTTTTATTGCTCTTAAAGCATCAACCATAAAACGCCCATCGAAAGATATATTTAATTGTTTTTCACCTTGAATCGCATCTATTTGTTGCGTTTCGGATATTTGCCCAATTTGAGAAGCGTTTGAAGAAATTTTAATTGTAGATTCGTTTATGATTTCTAAGTTAACATTGTTATTGGCCCATTCACTTGCTAATAAACTTGATCGGTCTACACCTTGTAATATCTTTTTTCTATCTATGTTAATAATCGTTTTAAAGTCATTTGGAATAAGGTTAGAAATATTAGGATATTTCCCTTCAATTAGTCTTGAATATAATGTAGTTGTTCCAAGCGTAAATATAATATGACTCTCTGAAAGGTAAATATATACGAATTCCGAATTGCTGTTCATTAATTTTAGAAGTTCACTAATGGTTGCGCTTGGTACAATACAATTTGCTTTTACATCTGAGGAAAGTCGCGTTTCACGTATCGCTAGTCTATGTGAGTCAGTTGCAGCACAAATAAACTTATTATTAGATAACTCTATATGCACCCCAGTAAGAACAGGTCTAGATTCATTTTTCGCTACCGCAAAGACTGTTTGTTTAAATACTTCAATCAATTGCTCTGTCTCTACCTTGATTTCTGTATGATTGTCTATAAGCGGTACATTCGGAAACTCATCTGCAGGAAATCCATTTAAACTTAATGTGATTTCTTCTGATTGTATCTTAATAATTTGCTCATTCTTACTTTTTATTGCTATATCACTTGGCATTTTCTTTATTATTTCAATGAAATACTTTGCAGGTACAACAATAGTTCCTGCCTTTAAAATAGTTGCAATTTTTTCGCCTTCAATTGAAACAGGAATGAATTTTTCAATAAAAATATTCGAGTTACTTGCAATTAAAGTAATTCCAGATTGATCTGCAGTTATTTTTATACCAGATAATATAGGAATTAAAGATTTTGTTGATATCGCTTTGTTAACTTCTGAAAGTGCTTGAGTAAATTGTTTGTGATTAACGATGAACTCCATGTTTTCCCCGCCTTACATGAGATAATATTTTTATGAAGATTGATGAACGATTGTTCCGTTAAAAAAATAAGGTACTGTTTCTTTCCTTTGTAATAAATCTAGTAAATGTTCTGGTATGCGTAAATACGGTGCTGCTATATGTAATTCCATCCAAGTAATCTCTTCAATTTCTTTTGGCCTTGATATATATGTCTCTCCGCCGATTATTTCACCTAGAAAATTAAAGAAAATTGCATGATGATCTCTTTCCTCGAAAAAGGCTTCGCTGATAGAACAAATCCCTTTTACGTTTATATGTAACCCTGTTTCTTCTTTTACTTCCCGAATTACTCCTTCTTCTAAGGTTTCTCCTAATTTAACTGCGCCACCCGGTAATGTATAATAAGAACCATTTTCCCCTTTGTTTTTTACCATTAAGATCTTTTCATTAGTTTTATCGTACAAAATCGCGTATGTAACATTAACTTTTTTCATATGTACCTCCTCTATTTTTAATAAAAGGAATTTTCTGTCTTCTATCCATTCTACCATTAACTCCTTTTAATATATATAAGTTAGTTAAGTCTTGCCTTTACCGCTATTGGTGGAGTTAATAAGAATGGGCCACTGATATATAAAGAAAGAACGTATCTTAGGAAGATTATCCAAAGAACGTTCTTGAAGTTTTAGCATGAAAATTGATTAAATTAAAACTAAAATTAATAATAACCTCGCCTTGATTACATTTGTATTCCAAATACTAATGTTAACAAATTCTATATACTTTTTAGCCGTTTTTCTAAATAATAATGATTATGTCCTTTCGGATGATCTTCACTTACTCCAATTACTTTATATCCATGTTTCTTATAAAAATCAGGAGCTTGGAAACTAAAGGTATCTAAATTAATTAACCTACACCCTTTTTCAATTGCAAATTCTTCAATAAGCTTTATTAACTTGTTTCCGTAACCTTCATGCCTATATTCTTCAGAAACCCATAGAAAGTCAACGTGTACATGGTGCCAAAAAATTATTGCTGTTACCCCACCTACGATTTCTTCTTTTTCATTTCTTACTATGAAACTAACCTTTTCTGAAGGTGTTTTTTCTTCATCTGCGAGATATTTTTGATTATATTCAATTACTTTCTCTCTTATGTAATCACTATCTTCTTGTACCCACTGCTGTACTATTTTCATTTTAAGTGTCACGCTCCTTTTTACTTATCTATTCAATTTTATAATGATATTGTCCTGTCTTTAATGAGTTAGTAAAGAAGCAAAGTTAATGGAATAAAAAAGAGCCCTAACATGAGGACTCTTTTTAAAATTAAGCAACTTTCCGATGTAAATGTTTTAGTTCCTTTTTCTTTTCTGCAGTTGGTGGACGGATTAATATTGAAATAATGAAGGAAATAACACTTAAAACACCGATTATAATGAAAGTTGGTTGAAATCCCCCGAGTATCGCTCCAATAAATGATCCTGCAAGCGCACCAAATCCGAAACCTTGGTAGACAATGCCGTAATTTGTACTATGGTTTTTTAATCCAAAGAAATCTCCGACAATAGCTGGGAATATAGTTATATTACCACCGAAGCAAAAGGCGACACTTGCTACACAAGCAAAATAGATTCCGTAATTTAGCGGAATAAAACTTAAAGTAAAGACTGACAATCCTATAATAATAAACGTTGCAGAGACAATTTTCATTCGGCCGATTTTATCTGATAACGTCCCAAGAATGATTCTACCTACTGTATTAAAGATTGCAATCATAGCAACGGCGTTTGCAGCAGTTGCTGCGCTAAGTCCAACGAGTTGTACGCCGATATCTTTTACCATACTGATTAAATACAAACCACCCATACACGAGGTGAATAACATAAAAAATAGCAGATATACTTGTTTCGTTCGCATCATTTCACGCGGAGTATAGTCATTGTGTAATGTTTCAGTTACAGCATTACTTACAATTGCCTCACGTAAGAAGAACGATCCGATTAACACTAAAAGTAACACGATAATACCCCAATATAAGAATGCTTGTGATACACCAAGGTTATCGATAAGATTTCCGTTTATATATCTAAAGATTAAGCTGCCCATTCCATACGCTGATACAGATATACCTGAAATAAGCCCTTTCCGATTTGGAAACCATTTAATTAAATTAGATAGTGATGTAATATAAGCTGTTCCATCCGCATAACCAACAACGACACCAGCTAATAAATATAATAGTGGTAAAGAAGAAACTTGTGAACTAAGTATTAAGCCGAGTCCTAAAACAATTCCTGCAGTAGCAATAAGTTTTCGAAGTCCTAATTTTTTCTGCAACTTTGCTGCAAATAAAGTTGAGAATGATAAAGAAAAACTTGTTATGGAGAAAGTTATCGCTACTGAATTAAGATTCCATCCAAACTTACTTACAAGGGGTTGATTAAATAAACTCCATGTATAAATTGTTCCAAGGCCAATTTGAACAATGATTGTACCTAGAACAATTAGTAACGGATTTATAGAACTTTGTTTCATACTAACTTGTCCCCTTCTTTTATCTTGACATGAATTTTCACAGTTAGTATATCCATCATAAATTACAAGATACTGTACGGAAAATGGTAATTAAGTTCATATACACAAAAAGACACTTCATAAAGAAGTGCCTTTTGCAGGTTATATCAGATATTTCTAAAGAAAGCTTTGTTAAGATAAGACATTTTCAAATGCTTATGTATATATGTTATCAAATAATTTCTTAAATGTTATGAGACTTAAGACGTATTTTTCATTCATCATATAGTCGGATGAAAAATTAATATTCGATTTCATCAAAATCTTTCGGCTGCAGTACAGTTTGCATATTAGCTGCATCTTTAGGATCGCTATAAATTGCATTTTGCTCTGTATTTACATCTTTTATATTTTGCTTTTTATTTTTGTTCACTTTATCTTTCACTTTCAATCACCCCTTTTTGTTATAGGAGTAATTATGCCCTAATACGGTTACTAAATGTATCAGCGACTAAATTACTAAATTCACGTAAATAATATAAGTAATTATCACCGCCGTAGTTATATCTTTTATTATACATTTTTGCAACAACTACATTATATTCAGGTATTACTAAAATAGTCGGTCCAGTAATCCCTAATATTTGATACGACCCTTTTGGAATACGTTCACCAAGTTCGCTTAATTGTGCAGGCTCATTTTGGATGAACCAAAACACCCCATTTTGTGGTAGCTCTTTGTTTATAAATGTTGGACTCTGCAAACTCGTAGCAATTTTTATAACTTCTTTTGGAACGATTTGTTTATCATGTATCATGCCTTGATTTAGATGAAGATTGCCCCACTGCGCAAATTCTCTAGCTGAGACAAATAGATTTTTTTCAGTACCATCATTTACTGTACCAATTCCACTTATCGGGTCTTCATTTGGATTATTAATAATTTCAACCAAATTTTCATCTTGCTGTATTCTCCATCCTGTTTCTTGAAATTTAGCAGGTTTAAAAACACGCTCTTTTAACAATTCAGGAAAACTTTTGTTATATAGCTGATAAATAAGACGTGTCATCATTCTTACATTAATATCTCTATACGCCCATGATTGTCCCGGTTCAAATTCACGAAAAATTGTCCCGTCATTCGTTTCTTCTAATCCGTGCGAATGTGTTACTAAATGTCTTATCGTTGTTTTACCAAGCAATACAGGATCAAAGTCTTTAAAATATTTTATCGCTTCATCATCAATAGAGTTTATTTTCCCCTCATAAAGCGCATACGCTATTATTAATCCTAAATAACTTTTTCTAGCAGAAGCAACGTTAAATTGTGAAGGTGCTGTTACTTTCTTGCTTGTAGATGTATTTGAGTGATAACCACTATAATGCTCTAGCACGATTTTATTATCTTTTATAATACAAAGTGCTGCAGCAGAACTTTGATTTTTTTCTTTTATATTTTCTACCCAAGAAATCAACTTTTCGTATGTATACAAATAAATCCCCCTTAACACTAATACAAAATTACAGCATGAAAGAAAAGTATAAACAGTATTTACACCTTTCTTTCATATAAAATATTAATGATGTACTATATTTAAATAATCCACCAGTTCCAGCAATTAAAGCAACCAAAACAACCAGCGCAACCTACGCAACGTCCACCACAGCCACCACATCTACCGCCGCCACAACCGCCACAGCGTCCACCACAACCTCCGCATCCTCCGCAACGACGTGCATCGTCTTGAATGTAGTAGTATGGATATTGACTTTGTTGTTGATCCCAATACACAACATTACCAGTTTGATAATCATTAAGATTTAATGTTTGTAGTTCATGTTGAAACTGATTCATTAAGAACCCCTCCATTTATAAATATAAATTCCGCCCAAATATTAAAGTTAATAAATTCTTGTGAACAAAGTAGAAACAAGACTATAGACTAAATGCGTACATCAACAAAATATGAACTTACACTAGGTGATGTACCTTGTTTTTCAGCCTATTTTCTTTATATTCATTCGATGGACGTATTTACTATAAATAAAGTGATTTAAAAATTACTAATCCAACAATTTAGTAGTTCATCACTTAACTTTCTTTCTAGTAATTCCTTCACTAAAGGCATTGGCATGATTTCATAATGATTTAAGGCTTCTTTATTACAATCTATCCATTGAAATGCTAAATGAGACTCGCTAGATTTCGGTGGTAAGTCCGTATGTAAATCTTGTGACTCTACTTCAAAAATGTGGTTAATTTCATGATGAAGCACTTCTTTATCTTGCCATTGATTTTCTATGACTCCTAAAAATTGTTGTATACTACAGTTT
This sequence comes from Bacillus cereus group sp. BfR-BA-01355, assembly GCF_022663675.1. NCBI lineage: Bacteria > Bacillati > Bacillota > Bacilli > Caryophanales > Bacillaceae > Bacillus > Bacillus cereus group sp. BfR-BA-01355. The sequence goes on along the minus strand of NZ_JAKUFY010000001.1, from coordinate 65,735 downwards.
ACTCCAAGTTCTTCTCTTAACTCTCTTATTAATGCATTCTCGGCTGATTCTCCAATTTCAACATGGCCACCAGGTAAAAAAATAATGATGGCCAATATATTCAGCAACTAATAATTTTTCATCTTTTATCATGACTGCTCGTACAATATGATGAAATTTACTTTTCAATTGATATTCCTCCTAGTTATTCAATGTATAGTTGCTCAAAATAGTCATTTAGTATTGGTATAATATAAATCATAGGTGTTTCATACGGATGAATATCATTAATAACTTCAAGAGCATCTTTTACAAGTTCTCGTTTACACTTTATTTCAACTTTACATTCTTGCCCTTCGCATATTCGACCAATTTCTCCATTAAAAGGAGATGCCTCGTCTAAAGGTCTCCAATATCCTTTCACTGAACTATAGGAAAGACAATGGTCATATTCGCCCGTTTTACATGCTCCAATTTTATTTAATTCATCCCTTAATGTTTCAATATATTCTTCAGGAATGAACACTTCAATTTTCACTTCAGTAAATTGCATATTTCATTTCACGCCTTTACTTCCTAATAGTTAAACAAATAAACGATATACTTGCTCGCCATCATACTCCTGTTCTAATGATTTGAAACTGTATCGTTCATATAGTTTCTTTGCAGAGATATTATCTTTATGTACGGTTAATCTAATTTCTTTACACGATTTAAAAGTATTTTTTATTATATTAATACTTTCTTGTAATGCTGCTTTTCCATATCCATTTCCTTGCTGCTTTTGATCAATAATAAATCCGTTAATCCAATACATATCTGATGTCTCTCTTACAACTGCATGCATTACAAAACCAACCATAAGGTCACCAACGTATATAGAGAATGGTATGTACTCTACATTGTCACCATCTGGTTTTATATATACTTTAGCAAGCGAAACTGCTACGGATGGAACAAATTTCAACTGATTTTCTTTAACTTGTAGCTTTAATGCTTCTTCCCAATTTTCTCTCGTAACAACCTTTAACTGGACATTCAATATTGTAAGCTCCTTTATCTAGAGGGATGTATTTTTATATTCAACGCATTGAAATAATTCCCTTTTTCGACAACAACTTATAACATGATTTTTATAAAATCTTGAATGAATTTTTGTTCATCTATTTCTAATGCTATATGGGCCCCTTCAGGTATAGAGCTAGGGCGGAAATCAGCAAATGTTTGTCCTTTCGTATCTCCGTATGTATCTACATTTACTGTACGATGCACAAATTCAAAAAAACTTGGATTTACTAATCCACTTATTGCAACCACATCATGTAGCAAAGGTCCTTCGATAGATGGATTAAGTTTTTGGTATGCAGATAAATAGTAGTCATACATTGGTTTCATTATCATATGAAATGGATTCTTTGTATTAGCTTGAATATAGCTAAATACATTTGGTGTTAACACAGCTTTGTTTGTTACATTTAAAGGGAATATTAATAAATTCTTTGCTTGATGGAAAACAATTTTACTTGCTATCGGATCTCCATACACATTTGCCTCTGCTAACGGCGTAACGTTTCCTACTTCTAAAAAAACACCACCCATGAAATATATTGCTTTTACATTTAGCATTAAATCATTCCATAAATTAAAAGCAATTGCTAACGAGGTAGATCTTCCTACATCAACAATCGTTAAATCTTTTCCGTACTTTACAAGAATCGCAGCGATACTACCAAAATTGTATATTGGAATAGATAATACGCTTTCTGGAACATGGATGGGCCCTAATCCTTCTGCTCCGTGAATTTCAGGGTAGTACGTAGTAATTTCTTCTGTAAGTGGTTTTGTTGCACCACTAATGACAGGAATGTCTTGTCTATTTGCTAACTGTAAAATATACGCTGCATTATGTGCAGCATGTATATGCTCAACATTTCCGTATCCAGTTACAATACCTACAATTTCAATTTCGGGATGCAGTAAACCATACATAATGGCAAATGAGTCATCAATACCTGGGTCTCCGAAAAATAATACTTTTTCCAAGAAATACTCTCCCCTCATAAAAACATAGAGTCATCAATAACTATGTATATGAAAAAAGCAAGTATATCTATGCGAATTTTAGAATGGATAATGTTTTACAAAATATTAAAAAGGAACTAGCGTATGCTAATTCCTTTCTTAAGTAACCATTCTCAAATTTAATTAATTATCGTATCCTTCATAAATTGCATCATTTATTTGATTTTGTATTTTTTTATCATCAGGTACAGGTTTCCACCAATTTCCTGTAATAAATAACATAGTTAATAAATTATAACTATCACTAAAATAGCTTTCTCTCTTATTCTTCATCCAATCCCAACCGCTATTTACCCACTTTTGATTATTGCTACTCGTTATACTTGCAGCAATAAACGGTGAAACAAATACAGCAGTTGAATAACTACCAATATTAGATCCATTTAATTGATAACCATCCACAATTTTAGAAGGATTTCCATTCGTTTTATTTTGAATCCATGAAGAGACTTTATCAGAAATGACTTTACTTCTTTTCTCGCCGTACATCGCATAGTCCATTACAATTCTCAATGGTACCCGACTAGCATTGTAATAATATGCATTTGTATATTCTGACTCCTCTAAGAAGTCTTTAGGTGCGGGTTGTGGTGGATTTTTTACAACGAAATCTGAAATAAGTCCTGTATTTTGAGAGTACTTATTACTAAATTGCGTATAAACATCGTACAAATTATTAATAACAGTAAGCCAAGTTTTATCACCTGTAAATTCATAAAATGCTCTGAGGTGTGAAATCATCCAATCAGATGGTCTCGTATCAAGTGAACTTTTAGAATCCCAATCTCCTAAATTTAGTCGGTTATTATTTGTAACATTACTAGCTTTAATACCTTTTGTAATCATGTCTTGTGCTTCTTTCAAATAATTAACTGTTCCATTAGATCCCCACTGCTTATGAGCAAGAAGAAGAGAATACGCAATATCTAAATCCCCATCAGTAGCAGAATCAAAATGACCTTGTGCTTTTTTACTATCTGCAACAACCCATCCCATTAAATTAGGATTTTGAGAACTTTTAAAAGTTCTTGCTGTTTTAAATAAACCGTCATAGATTTTTTGAGCATTCGAATCATAACCAGCCATTAATACTGTAATTATCATCCCATACCCTTGACCTTCTGAAGTTCCAAGTGGCTTAAACCCATCCGCATCACCTGTAATCTCTCCTTTTACATAATAACCACCAGGTAAAGAAGATAAATCATTTTTCAAATATTTCTTTTTCCAATTATCGTAGTAACTTCTTACAGAAGCATTTAAACTTTCCTGTGTAACATGAGTAGGTTTTATAACACCTGCATAATTAACTTGCTGGGGAAATGGTTTCATTTCCTTTGCAGAAGCTACTTGTTGATTAACTACAGGAATAGAATTTTGTACTGAATTGTCCGTTACATTTGCTGCGAAACTAGAATTAGAAAAACTAGCTAGTCCGATTCCTATAATAGAAATACATGTGAAAAATTTTCTTTTTCCATTCATTATGTTGTCATCTCCTTTTAAAATGCTTACTACATAAAATGTAACATACAATATTTAACTGAAATACAAAATATTATATTTATCAACATAAGAAAGAAACTATATGAAAAAGTATCATAAAATCATTATTGAATTACATTATACGGATTGATTATTTGCTAAATTCCTATGTTTTTCTTTTCTTAATACTGGTATATGAGCAATCACAATTCCAAGTATAGTAATTCCTCCGCCAATTATCGAAACTAAAGTTGGCACTTCTCCTAACCATAACCAAGCAATAAAACATGCAGTTACTGGGGTTAAATATAGAGAGCTTGTTGCCTCAGCAGCACCAGCATGAGATATGATATAGGCCAATGCGATATATGGGAGTACTGTTGGAAATAAGCCTAAATATAAAACACTCACATTCACTTCAAGAGGAGCTGCTAGTATTTCTTGATACATTCCCGGTAAGAAAATAAGCATACATACAGTACTAGATAAAATTGTATATATGGTAAATGGTAAGAAGCCGTACTTTTTTAAGTAAGAAGTTTGGAAAACAAAATATAGGCTTTCTGAAATTGCTGCAAATAATATAAATAATCCCCCACTATTTAATTGAATACTATCTCCTTGACTAAATGATATGAGAGCAATTCCTATAAAACTAATTACACCACCGATCCAACCATTTAATTTCATTTTTTCGTTTAAAAATATAGAAGCAAGAATTGCCGTTACTATAGGTGTGACCGAAACAATTAAACTTGCAGAACCAGCATTTACTGTTTTTTCGCCGTAGTTTAATGCAATGTGATAAAAAGTGAATCCTAAAGCACCGAACATAAAAATTGCTGGGATATCTTTTAAATCCGGTAGCCGTAACTTGTAGATAAAAGAAAACAACAGAAGTATAAATGAAGCGATTAATAAGCGTAGTAAAGTAAGATGCTCAGGTGTATAAGATTCAAGCCCCATACGAATTGCCGGAAAAGCAGTTCCCCATATAAGAATTGTAAAAGCGTGAGCACATATAATGCGTAAATCCCATTTTTTATTATGCATGTTTTTTCTCCTTCCCTAAAAAACCAACCATTTTTAAATTACCAATTATTTCTTTTCATCATATTTAATAGTTGATACAATGTCTTCAACCAGTTATTTATCGTAAAAACCAACCACTTGGCATTTTTAAATTGAACGAGGGAGTTTTTTTATGACAACGAATAAAAAACTGCCTAAATATCGGCAGATAGTAGATTATATGAAAGAAAAAATCGAAAACGGAGAATGGCCGATCGGAAGTAAGATCCCTAGTCAAAGGCAGTTAGCAAAATTATTTCATGTAAATCGAAGTACTGTAATAACTGCGCTCGATGAACTTATGGCAGATGGCTTAATTCAAGGGAAAATCGGAGCAGGAACAGTTGTAACAAATAATACATGGTCATTATTAGCGACGAATCCCCCGCCTGATTGGAGTGAATATGTAAAAGCTGGTATTCATAAACCTAGCAAGTTAATGGTACGAGAAATAAATGAAGCAGAAGCAAATAAAACACTTATCCATCTTAGTAAAGGTGAACTTGCACCTCAACTTTTCCCGCTAAAAACGATGCAGTCCATTATGAAAAACGTAAGTGACGAATTAGATTATTTCGGATACGAAGAACAAAAAGGTTTTTTACCGTTACGTGAGGCAATAAGTAAATACGTAAAATCATTCGGAATACATGTATCACCGGGTTCTATATTAATCGTCTCTGGTGCATTACAAGCATTGCAATTAATATCAATTGGTCTTTTGCATAGAGAATCAACTGTTTTACTTGAACAACCTTCTTACTTATATTCACTTCATGTATTTCAATCAGCAAATATAAATTTATCTGGTATAGCTATGGATCATCACGGTATTTTACCTAACGAATTATTAAAACGCATTAAATACAGTCAAAAGAAAAACATTTTATATTCTATTCCTAGTTTTCAAAACCCAACTGGGATATTAATGTCTCAAGAACGAAGAAAAGAAATAATAAAGATATGTGAAAAGGAACAGTTACCTATTATTGAAGATGATATTTATCGTGAGTTATGGATTGATGAACCCCCTCCAGCTCCTTTAAAATCAATAGATAAACATGGACATGTATTATATGTTGGTAGTCTATCTAAAACACTTAGCCCAGGACTTAGAATTGGATGGATTATTGGACCTGAACCAGTTATTGAAAGATTGTCAGATATAAAAATGCAAACAGACTATGGATCGAGTTCGTTATCCCAAAGAGTTGCTGCTGAATGGATAAAAAAAGGTTTTTATGAAGAACATGTTGCAAACGTAAGAATTCAACTAAAAGAACGAAGACAAATCATGATACGGGCTTTAAATAAATATTGTGCAGATGTTGCATCGTGGGATATTCCTAGTGGTGGATTTTTTATATGGCTAAAGGTTGTACATAACATTCCGATGAAAAAACTATTTTCAGAGGCACTATCAAAAGGAATTCTTTTAAATCCAGGACGTATTTATGAAGAAGAATCAGATCAGTACATTCGTTTATCATATGGATATGCTTCTCCAGAACAAATGACTAACGGGGTTAAATTGCTGAGTGAATTAATCCGTAAGCTAATGGCATAATAAAAACTCCTCTTTTTCTATAGAGGAGTTTTTATGTATCTTATTTACCACAACCGCATTTCCTGCCCCAACACAATAAGTCCTTCATAAGGATCTCCTTCAATGTTTAATACTTGAGCAAAAGCAGGTTCTGTTTTTATACCGTTCTCTTTTAAGCGAAGAATTTCTTCCCTTATATGTGGATGCTGCATTAATAGCATGTGCTCTACTATCATATGTCTATATGCATTTTGGTTACGCACTGGCTTAGGCTGAGCAAATAATTCAAATTCAAAACCTTCGAATTCAAAATTTACCTTTATCGATTCAGTACCTTTCATTTTTTTCTTTTTTATATTGAACCCTCTATAAGAACCATATAAAGACCTCATTTCCTGCTCAAAAACATCAAAGTTATGTACTTCCATTACTATATCTAAGTCAGATTGGAGAGTATCAATTCTTATAGGGATTGTCCCGCAAAGAACGGGACTATACAAAGCTAAATCCTCCATTATGTTTAGTTTATTTAAAACATCATATACCTTTTGTTGTTTGTCATTCCCTGATTGTAAATATGTAATAGATGTAAACATGGAAGTCTCTCCTTCATTTCACGTAATACGTGGCTCACTAAAATCAAGAAAAATTTGTCCGTTTAAATTTGTTCTAGGATTACCTTTATTTCAATATATTAAGGCCAACAAACAATATGTTTCAACTTTTCTCCTATACTGCAATACTATAAAAATAAAAAAGGAGGAATTATTATGAGCATTTTTAACATTCTTTTAACCATACACATACTATTTGGAACAATATGCTTAATCACTGGTATTGTAGCGATGGTTGCTCAAAAGAAGAAAGGAAAACATACTGAGTGGGGCGAGATATATCATGCATCCTATGTTGTCATTACCCTTACGGCAATAATATTATCCATTATCAACTGGGATAAAATCGCATATTTATTTTATGTAGCAATCTTCTCTTATTCATTTGCAATTTATGGATACCTCGCACGAAAAAAACGTTGGAAAAATTGGCTCCATCACCACATTAGAGGTATGTTAGGTTCTTATATAGGTGCAGTCACCGCACTTTTAGTAAATGTCGGCATCCATATTCCCATTATAAATTTACTTCCGCCAATATGGTTTTGGTTTTTACCCACATTAATTGGTATCCCCCTCGTAGCCAGTGTATCAAAAAAATATAAAAAGCGTAGTTAAAATTAATTACATTTTGATTACTTTCTGATTATTAGAATGAAAAATTATACTCTATATATTACGAATGATATTATGAGCACTCGTCCTATGAACATCTATAATAAAATGCCGCCCAACGGGACGGCTCTTATTTTTACTTTACAAATGTAACATATTCACCAGAAACCCATTGATTTCCACCAACATTATACCAACCATCTTTATATCCAAACGATTGATATTTTGCACCTTGGTACACATTTTTCACAATACCGTAATTTGTTCCTGGTCCGGTACGAACACGCAATACATCCGCTATTATAGTAACTACGCCTACACCATCGTTTGATGATTGTGAAGTTGCGGGTACATTTCCTCCCGTATAACGAATATATGATGGATCGTTATAAATCCACTGATCGCCACCTAAATTTAACCAGCCATTTGATTGCCCAAATACTTTGTAGGACTCTCCTTTCCCTAATTGGCGAATAACACCATATCCAGTACCAGGTCCTTTTCGTAAATTTACATTGCTACCGTTAATATAAGCTACCCCTACACCATCATTCGTTGGAGGAGGAGTCGCTACGTTTTGAGAACCTTTTCCAAAAGTATCCGTTCCATACCCTTTGTAGTTATATTGCAAATGCGGACTATCCACAAATCCTTTCCAGTCACCGCCCCATTCAAAGCCAATTTGTTTAGCATAACGAATTGCTGATGCCCACGGTTCTTTATTATAGCTATTCCAATCTTCTGTACCATTCGACTGAATTGGAACAAAATCTAATGCTTGTCCTACTAAGTGATATGAGCGCATCGTTTGCGATGCTCCTTTACGAACATATTCACGTTGTCGCTCGACCGTACGGATTGTTTCGTAAATTAACACTTCAATACCATTGTCAATGCAGTACTGATACCACTTAAAAGCGGCAGCTTTCGTATTATCCGCTAATTTATTCAGATTACTTACATTTCTATTGTGATATTTCAATATGCAACATCTCCTTTTCTATTATCATATGCAAAATTCGTCTCATGGGTTGTACATATACCTAGAACGATACGAAGTACAAATACATAAGAAGCCAATTCATCTAAAAAGGTTTTCACTTCTAGCTTCAAACTTTGTAAACTGAAATCAAAGCAATAAAAAACCACAACCTAGGTCTTCCAGTTGCGGTTTTTGGTATTTTCTTTTGATATGATACATGCCTTCTTGCATTGATAATCCTAGTATACAGGTTGTGTAAATTTTCCCTTTATGAATAACACTACTTATTCATGATTTTTCAAATCCAATATTGAATGTAAATGATCTGGATAATTGGTAAACATCCCGTCGACTCCCCATGCAAGTAACTTTTTCATATCATTTTCATTATCTACTGTAAATGGATGAACTTCTAATCCACTTTTCTTTATTTTCTTTACATAATCTGAATCGATATATTTGTAATTCATACCAAGACCTATGCAGTACATTTTATACTTTTCTATCTCTAATTTTGTTAATTGAACTGCTTTTTTATAAGGTAATAATTGTACTATGGATATATTACTATTTAAGCTATGAATCTTTTGTAGACTTTCTTCACTAAACGATTGAATAATAACTTTATCCTGTATTTCGTAGTAATTAATAATTTCTAATAATTTTTCTTCCATTCCTAAATATTCATCAGGTGATTTTGTTTCGATATAATAGTTCGCGTTATGCCCAAACGTTTCAATAATTTCTTTTAATGTTGGGACTTTAGCATTTTCAAATTCTTTCTTTGCTAAGTTCGGATATTTTTCATTAAAAAAAGAACCTGCATTTAGTTGCTTTATTTCTTCTAATGTATGCTCTTTCACTAGCCCAGTACCATTTGTTGTACGATTTAAGGTTTCGTCATGCATAGCCACTAAATGTCCATCTTTTGTCATTTGGAGGTCAATTTCTATATAATCTCCATTCATTTGTTGTCCTAATTTATATGCTGCTATTGTATGTTCAGGTGCGTACGCAGAAGCACCTCTATGTGCGATATTTTTTATATGATTTGATTGATTAATAGCTTTAGTATACTTATGTTCATTTATTTTCTGAAAAACAAAGATACTTATTACTATAAAGGCACAAATTATTGTAACAAGATATATCTTTTTCATAACGATTTATAAGCTCCTATATAAAGACGATTTAACTAGAATGATTTACTCAATTAAATGTCGATTTTCCAATACAGTCATTTTACCGATAGCTTGAAATCCCGATTTTTTATAAATATTGATTCCATCGTGTGAAGCTTGTAATACACAATAAGTATTTTTAAATTTTTGTGCTTCTTGCAGAAGGAAATTGAACATAGTAGATCCGAATCCTCGTCCTCTCATTTCTTCTTTAGTTGCTATGTCATAAATACCAATACTATCTTTTGAACATATCAATGAACCAACAGTTACGACTTCACCTTCATAAAATCCTAAAAATAGTTTCATATTCTCACTGTTCCATAAATCAAGATTAGAAATTTGATTATAGAATGCTTGTACATGTATACCTTCTTCTGATGTGCCGAATAGATTAGCTAATGTTTCTCCAAATTTTTTTATTTTTCCAGATGAAGATGCTTCTTGAATTGTAAAACTTACTGGCATGTTTATTGGTGGAGAAATTGTTTCTAAGTCTGCTACCATCGCAATATTCTGTTCCGCTTCTTTTAAACCGATTTTAATTAACTCGCTTTTTATATCTCGCTCTTGCTCCTCATCCCATAACCAAATACTCATTGGAAATTTTTTTTGATTATAGTAGAATACCTCCTTATATAATTTCTCAATCCCTTCCGTTAAATTATTATTTAGTAGAGTAATAACATTGAATGTATCGGCAGGTAATCCGCAATCAACAGAAATATAATCTTTCGTTTCTTTTACACTCATTCCGGGCACAAATTGCGCAACATATGAAGTTTTAAACACAAAGTTATCTATTAGTAATTGTTTATAATTCATCAATAGTTCTCCTTTTCATAAAAAGTACTACTCGAATCCTTCTATATTAAATATAACATATTAGAAATTTACCTTTTTCTATAAAAAGTACTTCTTTAAATTGTGCTCTATAGTTTAAAATAATTAAAAATGATATAACGTTGTCGGAATGAAAAAAGTGGTATATAATAAATATTAACATTACTAGTAATTATTTTAGGTATTCCTAGAATAAAGGAGCGATACATATGAAAATTACTATTTATTTCGGAAGTCATGAAGATCAAGATGTTCGTACTATGGACTGTCATTTAGATGTAGAAGATACAGAAGAGATTGTTTCTGTATCATAATATAAATAGTTAGGGTAAACCCTATTCCTTACAGCGTTTAAGGCACCTTTTATAAGGTGTCTTTTTTGTTATATTTTCATCAAAAACCCTTTACTTTATAGCGTTTTAATAGTAAAATATAAATATACGAACAAATGTTCTTTTTATTTTAAACGTACATGAAGGGATGATTTTAACAATGGCTCCATTAAAGCGCAGAGGAAGAAAAAAGCAAGCACCTATTATTTCAAATACAGGCTTTATCGGCTCTGTCTTTATTGATACATTGGAGTTACAAAAGAAATCCTATTATTTCGCTCGTAAAAAACTTCAAATTGTTCATCACGTATTAGATGGTCTCTCTGGAGCAACAAGTGCTTTATTTAAAGAACATAACATTTCAGCATACATGTCATGTGTGTATTTACATAAACAAAAGAAAATTGGTTTTGTTCTTTCAACGAAACCATTTGAACAAAGTGATGGCGTTGCTTATTTTGTAAATTATTTAATCGAAAAGAATTTTTACGGCGACCATGACGAAGATGTAGAATATCAAGAAGTATTTAATACAGGTTTTATCGGTGTAGTATTCGCTGATTTGTCTAGTATAGATCGCTTTAATTTCGAGTTTGAAATGGGTATGCTAACGAAATTAATGAAAGATATGATTATTCCGGTTAAAGAACTCTTTTTACGCCATAATGTACCGGCTTACATCTCCACTTCTCATTTAGAAGAACAAAACAAATTAGGTTTCGTTCTCTCTGTAAAGCCATATGATGAACGCGCTGAAGCTGATTTATATTTTGAAGCGTATTTAAAAGAACGAGGATTATTTATTGGTGATGAAGAAGATGATATTGATAAAATTGTTATTAGAAAAACAGCTGAATTACGATAGAAAAGCGCAGGATGCTGATCCTGCGCTTTTTAAGTTACGTTAAACACTATAATCTTTTGAATGAATTTCTAAATTTAACTTATTTGTTAAAATTTTATTCAAAGTAAAAAATACAATCCCCCCTGCAATGGGAAGCGTGTAGGCTGGAATGAAATTTAATAATAGTCCTGATATTGCAAGTGCTATTGGCTGCATTATTTTACCTAAGCTTAATCCAATACTAAGAACTCTTCCTCTATATTCTTCAGGAATCTCATTTTGCATGAAATACATTAAAGGAATATCAATTTGTGCTATCATAAACCCTAAAAAGAACATAATCATGCAATACGTAGTAACATATACCAAATTATTTACTACAATAGATTTAAATAAAACAGGTATTCCTGAAACTATCATAAAAATTGCCAACATAAAACTTATTTTTTTCAATAGATAAGAATAAGAAAAACAATCAGTTATCTTTTTTACTAATATTGCACCAACTATCATACCTATCGGAAAAGTCCCTTGAATCATACCAAATTGCTTAGAACTAAGATTGAGAACTGTGTTAATAATGTATGGCAACGGAACAGTTACAGCAAAGCCTAAAAAGAAATTAAGTGAAATTAAAATACTAAAAGTATTTTTTAAGCTTTTCCGCTCCAATAAGTAAGAGTATCCCTCCTTTATATCTTCAATAAAATTAATTTCTCTAATTGAACATTCCTCATTTATGTTTTGCTCGCACAATTTAAAGTTTATAAACAATATGGATATAGCCGAAAGGATAAATGAAATACCGTTAATAATTATAAAAGTTTTCATATCAAAGACTGCAAAAACAATGCCCCCTAACATAGGCCCTAAAATTAAAGATATAGAATCGATAATTTTACTTATAGAATTAATACTCATTAACCGTTCTTTAGTAACCATATTCGGTTTTACGGCCTCTAATCCTATTCCAAAAAACGTTGTAAATACTGTCATAAGAAAGGTAGTAGTATAAATGATGAATAAGTTTAATCCATAATAGCTGCTTAATATATAAACAGTTATTAATAATAATCCGCTTAGTAAATCCATACAAATAACCAGTTTCTTTTTATCAACCTTATCAGCAATGACACCGGCGAATGGATTCATAACAATCATTGGAATCGTTCCTAATATGAGCGAAATTGCAAAATTTAACGCAGATCCGGTTATTTGTAAAACATACAATCCTAATGCAAAACTATAAATAGAGCTACCAAATAGTGATACTGTTTTTGCAATTGAATATAAACTAATATTTCTTAATTCTTGATTGCTTTTTTTATTTTCTATATGTAATCGTAAACTTCCCATCACTTTTCCCCCTGCCTAACTTTGTGTTACGTACATTGTAAGTTCTTGGGTCAACCCAATAGCAATATGTACTATTTGAAAAGTTTTAAGGGAAAATAAATAAAAGATGGGGTTAACCCCATCTTTTTCCGAAAAATGAATATGTATAAATTTCTTCTCCTTGAACAAAGAAATCCTCGTACCTTCCCCCTCGTATCAAATAATTTGAAGTACTTTCATCAATAGATTGAAACTGTAAATTTTCGATTTCTTTTGTTACTTTTGCAGATGTAAAATTCTCTCTGAGTCTAGGTGCAATTTGGCTATTTATACTAAATTTATTAAATAAAATAAATGAACTTAATAAATAACAATTGTGTTTAAAAAGGGAATTTAATTCACACAATAAGAACTCCTCATATTCAAAACTATAATTACTTGTACCTGATTGATCGATTACAATATCAACAGAATTATTCTGAATAGGTATGTTTAGAAAGTCGGCACAGATAAATACAATATTTCTTTTCACATTTCTTCTCTCAATTACATCTTTTAAAAGTAAAAGTTTATTCAAATCTCGATCAACAGCAATATATAAACACTCTTCCGGTAGTTCTTCATAAATATTTCGTAAAAAGAACCCAATACCAGACCCTAAATCAAGTAGTATTTTTTCATTTAAATCTAATTGCATTAGTTTCTTTTTCGCCCATTCTCCTCCTCTTTGAACATTTTCCAAAAAAGCAGTATCAGTTTCATGAATATAATCCGAAATAGAATCTTCAAGTGATTTCTTTTCATACGCTTTCACTGAGTTGCCAGCTGTTAAAACCCCTGAAATAATCGTGTATTCTTCACCACAATTACAAATTAACTTTCCCTCAATAATTTGATTCTTATTAATAATGCCATCTTCAAGAATTAAATTTCCGTTACACTTAACACATTTAAATAAATGAAGTACTTTTAAATCTACCCCTAAAATTGAACTCGAAATTTCAGTTTCTATAGATAAATTATGTAACGCTTCCTTTAATTTGCATTTTCGTTCCTCTAAAGTTTTTATTTCTTGTTCAATCTTTTCATATTTTACTTTAAATAAAGATTGATAAAAATTATCCTTTTCATAGTCTAAGGATTTCCCTAAATTTTTATAAAGAAACAGTTCTTTAATTTCATACAAGCTAAACCCTAGCCATTTGTACTCTAATATAAGTTCTATATCCTTTTGACAATACTCGTCAAAAAAATAGTGACTTCCTTTTTTCTCGGGAATAACGAGTCCAAGGTCCATATAATGTCTAATCGTATCTACACTTACATTATTTACTTCTGCAAACTTACTGATTTTCATCCTAATCACTACCATTTATATATTTGTTTATACATACTTCTTTATTATTTTAAAAAATCCTTTCATCTGCCTATACAAAATTATTTATGCTATGAAAAAGATGTAATTAATTTTAAAGTTTCGCCACATACCCATTAAGCTAAGCTTATATAAGTTTAGCTACTCTTTTTTAATCTTGAATTTAAAAAAGAGTAGCAGGTAGTACGTTTATGTCTATATATCTAAAAACTGTGAGTTCATGGATGAATTTAAAACTGCGGCGTAAGTACTGCAGTTTCTTCCTTTTTTATTGAGTTGAAATATGTAAAGTTACGTACTTTAACTGTAGCGGACTTGTACTACGCGTTCATATAAATTTTATAGACGTTAAGGATTTTGTTTTATGGGAAGTGTTCTTGCTATGGAATCGGAATTGTAAATATAGATGAACGTGATTCAAATCAAAAAAAGGTACTCCTAGAAGTACCTTTTTAACTATTCTATATGTGCGAACGTTTTCAAAAATTATTGGATATAAATTGACGTACGCATTGTATTAAATGGCGCGTTTATAGATGTTTTTTGGTATTCAAATGTTCCTTGTTGATGTCCAGACGCATCCCATTTGTAATACCAGCCAACGATTGGTTTTCCGCCGATTATTGTGGATCCAATACTTTTTACATTAGAACCATTCATTTTAGTAAACGGATTTTGACCGTATCCCATCTCTTTCGTTGTAATATATAAGTATTTTCCCCCGTGGTTACGTGTTGTGCTAAAGCTGTTTTGGTTAATTGTTTCTACTCCGCCCAGCTCAGACTCTACTTGTACGACGTTTAGTGAAGTAAGTGGTGCTGCTGGTCCAGCTGAAGCTTCTGTTGCCATCCCTAATCCGACGAACGCTGTGATTGCTAACGATGAAATCCCTAGTGCTGCTTTTTTAAACATAAAAAACATCCCCTTCCATCTATTGTTTTCTCTTTCATTGTCAATATAATCCTAATAATCTTATATGTAAATAGATTGTAACTGTAGAAATAAAAGGTAGAATATTCTGAATTATTAGCATTTAAAAATATGACTTCAACTTTTTTCGTTAAAGATAGTCATCAATCTCTAACTACCTAATGACCTCAAATAAACGCTATTCAAGTCATTTTAAGAGGTACAAAAGACCTTATAGTATATAAGGTCTTTCCCAACACTCTGAAAAAACCCGTGAATGATTCACGGGTTTTACTTTAATAACTAATTGCTATTGTTCCCTCACCTGCATGAACCGCAAATGAAATTGGTAATGGATATAATTTGAAATCCATTTCGGGGAATGCTTGTTTAATATCTGCAATCCATTCTTCCGCTCCAGCTTTATCGTTAGCATGGAACATATGAAGTACTTTTGGTAATTCTTTTTCAAGTTCATTTTTAATATATTCTCGACATTTTTGGATTTTACGAACTTTCTTTTCAAGTAAAAGCTCTCCACCTTTTACTTCTAGTATTAAGTTCACACTTAATAAACTTCCAAGTAAAAATTGAATACCCTTTACACGACCACTCGCATATAAACCTTTTAAACTCTTTGGGAATACATGAAAAGGTCTTCTTTTTTCATCTACTAATGTTTTGTGTATATCTTGTAAAGTCATACCATCATTGTATAACGATTTCGCTTTTCTAATTAATTCATCCATTGGATAACTTGTTGTTTCACTGTCTAATACAGTTAATGGAAAACCTGCCATTTCTGCAGCTAACTTCATATTTTGATAGGTTCCACTTACTTTTCCGCTAATAGCAACTGCAAATCCTTCTTCATATCCTTCTTTGCATTTTGTAAACAACTCTACCATTTCCCCAATATTAGGTTGTGAAGTAGTGACTGTTTTACCTTCGTTTAACGCATTATAAACCCGTTCACGTACACCTTCTTCACAATCTTTGTACGAAATTCCATCAATAATAACTTCGATTGGGATAACAAAGTTATCTCCTTCTGTTTTAAAATTCGCAGTTGTACTATCAGTAATCCAAGCAACACGCTTCATGTTGTTCCTCCCTTAATTCAATTCCTCTTTTCTAATTTTTCTATATATTTATGTTATAAAAAGAGAATATCCCTGTAATAGTAACAGGACTTTATTATTTTGGCTATAGTAGATGTATATTAAATGTGACTATTTCTTGTCTATTCCACAAATAAAAAAGAAAATCAAGGAATTTGCTCGATTTTCTTCTTATTCATATACTATTTAAAAGTTTCATTATCTAAAATTACAACATAATCATTCGTTAATCTTCCTGCCTCTTTTGTATAACTAACAAGCCTTTGTATATTATCACAGCAAATTTTTGCTCCCCATACGAGTAACGGTACGCCAATAAAATCGATATGGAACCTTCTAGAAAACAGACCACCAAAAGTCATTGGTAAAGGTACGGTTGGTGATGTATTAGAAAAAATAATTTTTTCATGACTTTGATAATGTTTTTGCAAGATTTCTCCTAAATGCTTCATCGCTGGTACAACAACTTTTGATGCGCCACATCCAATCGTATATACAGGATGACCGTTTTCGTCTATTCCATGAAAAATAATTTTTCCCATATCTTCTGTTTTCAATTTATTAAAGTAATCTACATTCAAAATTTCTTCTTTTGTTAACTTACGATCCGTTGGTAATTTATTTAAATGATATGCTGCAGCTAGTGATGTTGTATGTGTACCGCCGAAGTCTGTGTAAATGTATATCATATTATCATCCCTTGTTGTAAAAGTTCAATGTTATTTAGTATTACCGTTCGCAACAATGTTAAACAAGGGATGCATGTATTTACGCTTTTTGTGTTAATTCATTATATTTTTTCCAAATATAATAACGTCTACTAATTACGGTGCCTAATGTAATACATAAAAAGGCATTTGTTACAACCATTAGTGTCTGGTGCGTGCTACCAGAAAACATACTTTGTTTAATAATAATTTTTGCTCCTAAAATAACAAGAAGAATTATTGTACTTACCCAATTTCCTTTCCGTAGTACATGACCCGTTTCACTATCTAATCGAAATGTTAAAGCTTTCCCCCGTATAATTCCAATACCTAAGCCAATTCCAAGCATTACAAAAAACAGTAGTCCTTGCAGCAAAGTTATTTGTCCCATACGAATAATGGACTGAACTGTTACAAAGCACAACAAAGCCGGAATGAGCCAAATACGGTTTATTTTCACTTTTCGTTCTTTACTTTGCATCAAAACAATAATAAGAACAACAAGTAAAATATCCATTTAGAATCCTCCTATAAACTTGTTTATCTTTAAAGATTATATTCTCCTCTTTTCATTCCATAATTGAAATACAATAGCTACTTTCAAGTGTAAGATGGAAAATGTGAGTTCTCATCAGCCTTAAGCATTATTTATAAAAATAAAAAGACGTACTTTTTACTCGTACGCTTTTAATAACTCGTTTAAACTCCTATTTATCAACTAATTCCACACCTTTAGAATTAGTTTTACCCAACAATCGAATGTTAAATTTATTAATAGCTTTTAAAAAGATATTATAAATACAATATCCAACAATAGAACCTATAACATTACAGATCACATCATCAATATCAGTAATACGTCCCACTCCACTAAATAAAGACTCAATTAATTGTAGCAATTCAATACTAACTGATATAGCAAATCCTAATAAAATATTATTTTTGAATTTCGTATATTTATCCCATAAGATTGGTGCTGAAAATCCTAAAGGCATTAATAATAAAATATTCCCGCCTACATTTCTTACAATTAGACCAATCATAAACAGGGCATCCCCATCATAAGCACTACCAATTTGATTGATGTCTTTAATAATTGATGCAAATGGTATTATATTGACCGAGCGATTCAGATTTTCAACATTAGAAGGAAAACCAATTGGTAAAGGGAATAAAGTTACTGCAACAACCATACAAATGTAGACCACGAATAAAAAACTTATTATTTCTTTCCACCAAATCACATGTTTTTTATTTTTGGTACCAATTAATATTCCACGTACAATTAAATAACAAATAACCCCTAAAATAATAAACAAACTACCGTTGATCATATACAAATTGCTAACACGCCCTTTCATATGAATGAATAATTAAAATTTACAACTATATAGTAATGTTTTCGAATTCCAAAATCTATATAATTGTATATATTTTTATGAAATTATAAAACCCTTTATTTACTAAATAAAGGGTTTCTCGTTAACTAAAATATTTTTCAAAATAGAAACTATCATGAACCCGTTTAAATTATTTTTGTATCTCTTCTTTAATATCCATATAATTAAAAAGCTCTTTCTATTTCTGTCATTAATTTTTCGGGTCCTGCCCCTTTATTCGATGGAATAACTAAAGTGATTCCTAATTCTGGATATATAGACGAGCGAAAACTGACGCCTGGATCATATCCCATTATATGATATTTGAATACCTTGTTTTCTCGTGTTTCAATCCATATTCCATAGCCGTAAGACTGTTTATCATTTACTTGAATGTGGGGAGTTAAAAGTAACTTTGTATATTCCTTTCCTAAAATTTCATTATTAAATAGTGCCGCCCAAAATTTCAGCATGTCTGGTGCAGTAACATATGCACCTCCATCAGCTCCTCCTTTTATTGGTATAGAGTAGGCGTTTGTTCTCCAATTTTGGTTAGTTTCATCCTTTATATATCCTAGTGCTGTATGTCTTGGTAATCTATCTAAAGAAAAATAGCCAGAATCATTCATACCAATTGGATTAAATATGTTCTTTTCTATATACTCCGTAAATTTAAATCCCGTCTGTTCTTCTATTATTAATCCGAGTATGATAAAACCTGCATTGTTGTAGTGAAACTTACTTCCAGGTGTAAACATCATATTACTGTTTTGGAATAATGGTAAAAAATCTTTTAAGCTCTTTAATAGATACATAGGTGTTTGTTTCCAAAGATCTTCGAAGTTATCCATAATACTTTCATCAAAATAATCTGGTATACCAGCGCTATGCGTTAGTAGTTGATGTATTGTAATATCTTCATCAAAGTTTGGAAATTTTATCTCTAGACAATCTTTTAATTTTGTATGAAAAGAAATAACACCTTTTTCAACAAGTTGACAGATGCCAATTGCAGTGAAAATTTTACATCCTGAGGCAATGCCGAATCTTGTTTGTATCGTATTGCTTATACATTCACTTTGGTTTGCGTAACCCAATGCTTTTTCATAGACTAGGTTTTTTTCTTTTTTTACTAAAACTACTCCAGAGAAATCTATTTCCTTTTGTATTTCTTTTACAATTTTATTAATCTCATCTTTTGTTTTTATCACGACAACCACCCTTATCTTTCCAAATTATTCTTTCCCCTTATTAATTTTTCCATATAAAGGGGAAAGAACCCTCTTATTGAATACGATAAATTGTTAATGAGAACACAAAGTTTATTTCGAATTTATCCCGCATTAACGGACAGTAAGACCCCCACCTCAAAATTCAGTGGAAGTTAAGCGGGGGATGAACAAAACCCCCACTGATTAAAGTTTCACTTTATTGATTCAGTAGAATACAACTTAGATTGCAATGGGAATAAAGTAAACACACACAATACGATAGTGATAAATAACATTATTAATGACCCTACAATAACTACAAGTTGTATAGAAATGAACTGAGTCGCAACACCAGATAATATTGTAATAAAAATTGTTACTAACGCAATAATAAGCCCATATATACTCCCGATCCGTCCCATCATATGAACAGGGATGTTATTTTGGTAAAATGTATAAAATCCTGTATTTGCATATGCCATCGAAAAAGATAAAATAAAGAATCCAATAGCAGCTATTAAAAATACATTTGAAAAGGCATAAATTAAATAACCAATTGCGATGAATAATGATCCTATTCCAATTAGAAATGAAGGTGCTAATTTCTTTGACAAAATTGTATTTGTTATGGCACCTAATATATAGCCTGCACCAGCTATACTAACTAGAAAACCGTATTCACTATCTGTTAGTAGTAATACCTCTTTCGCAAACGATAGTTCAAGTGAATCAGTAGCAGTTGCTAATACGAACATACTTTGAAATAAGAAATACACATATACGACATACACATGTTTTCTACTAAAATTTATAACAGTGCTCCAATCTTTTTTTAATACTGTAAGGGATAATGTATTACTAGTTGTATCCGAATCTTTTTTCTTATCAAGGTTGGGTAAAAGTAATGTAATTAATCCTGATAAGAGAAATGCTATAGCATTCATATATATAGCGAATTCTGGTGTACCCGCAATTAATAATCCCCCCGCTACTGCTGGTCCAATTAGTGATGCACCAGATCCTATTAAACTACGTAGTGAGTTGAAACGTTGTCTTCGCTCTACTGGAATTAATTTCGTCATATACGTCATAGCAGTTGACTCATAAATTGCACTGGCCATACTTATAAAGAATACGAATACATAAACAATCCAAAGTGACGGAAGTAAAGGTAAAATAGCGATAAATAACGCACGATATATATCGAGGTGAATCATTAACTTCCGTTTATTTAAACGATCAATCATACTCCCAGACCAAGCGTTTGTAAATAAAGTGGCTAATGGTTTTATTACATATAGAGTAGCAACAGCTAAGGCTGAGCCACCCATATTATAGACAAGTACATTCAGTGCTATTAAGTAAATCCATGCCCCTAAATTCGCAATACCAACTCCGGACAATAGTAATAAAGGATATTTCCAATCTTTAAGTAAGTTTTTCATTTTTGGCCCCCGCTTTCCAAATTGTTTTACAACAATAAAAAAATCCCACCCCCAAGACTTTTAATCTTAGGGACGAGATTATCATCGCGGTGCCACCCTAGTTTGTTAATATGTCACCATACTAACCTTATCAGGTACTGCATTCTCATTCATGCTTATACCATAGCTCTATAACGGGAGCTCCCGTCACACCACCCCCTTCATAACAGGTTCCGGTGTACTGCTCAGAGGCTTGATTCAATAAAGAATTTTTACTCCTTTTCAGCTAAATGGAGCTCTCTGTGAAAAATTCATTTTATTTACTATTCTCTTCACTGCATTTGATTTTTTCCATATTATCACAAATGATTTTAACTGTAAATAAAAAATAATCAGATATTTAATAACGTATTATTATTAATTCACTTATTTATTATTTTTTCTAAAAATTACGGTGCGTGAAATTACTTATAACTCTAAAGAAAGAGCCATTTTCATATAGCTCCTTCCAAATACCTGAATTAATTCGTATTCGCCTCTGTTAACGGTTGTAACGGCGGTTCTAATTCTATTTCTAGTGTATCTCCTTCTTGTAAACCTTGTCCTTTTTCAATACTTTGGCTCGTTACATAACCCGTACCAGAAGTTTTCAAATCTAATTTCAAAAGCTTAGAGAAATACATAACATCACGCATGGACCAACCTTTTACATTTGGCATATGTGCGTTATTTCCTAATAAAAATATACGATCTCCTTCACTTATTACCTCGCCAGACTGTGGGTATTGTTTTATTATTTTTCCTTCTCCTAAAATTACCGGCTGTAGCTTCTCTTTTTCTACACTTTTCTCTATTGTATCCATCGATTTATTTACATAATTTTGCACTTTTAATTGAGATTGTTTCGCTGCATCAGCTATTTGTTTTTCTGTATACGGTTTCACTTTTAAATATTCAAGGCTGTTTTTTATAACAGGTTTAAATATTTCAGCAAGAGGCTGAGCTCCATACTCATCTCCTTTTAACTTTGGCTGCTTAATAGCTAAGTATACGATTAACTCCGGATCATCAATTGGAGCCATTCCTAAAAAGGAGAAAATGTAATTCTCTTTCCCTTCCATATATCGGCCGTTTTCAGGATTCGGGATTTGTGCTGTTCCTGTCTTACCTCCAATTGGATAACCATCCACTTTATACATTGTACCAGTTCCTTTTGAAGATGTTATAACACGCTCCATTAAGCTTCTAACCTTGTCCGCTGTTTCTTTTTTTATCGGATTCCCAATTTCTTTCGGTTGATTTTCCATAATAACTTCTTTGTTTGTTGGATTTACAATTTTATCAACGATATATGGTTGCATCATTTTCCCGTCATTTGCTATTGCAGTAGCCGCTTGGATTAATTGAATAGGAGTTACTGTAGAACCTTGGCCGAAAGAAGTTGTAACTTGTTGAATTTGCGTATTTAATAATAAAGTATTTTTACTTTCACCAGGTAAATCTATTCCTGTTTTTTGATTGAATCCAAATTTATTCATATATTGCTTAAATTTATTTGGTTTCAGTAACTGATCTTCTAAAATAGAGAAAGCTATGTTTGATGACCTTTCAAAACCTTCATCAAACGTAATTGATCCCCATCCAAATCCACCATTATGATCTTTTATATCAGATGAACCCACGGAATATTTTCCAGATTGAAAATATTCTTTTCCGTTATATACACCTTCATTAATGGCAGCTGCTAACGTAAAAACTTTCATTGTTGAACCTGGTTCATATGCATTTGCAATCGGATCATTTAAAAAGTATTCGATATCACCTACATTAGGATTGTAACTAGGTTTACTAGACATTGCTAAAACCTTTCCTGTTTTTGGATCAGCAATAATTCCAATTAACATAGAAGGTTCATAATGCTCTTGTGCTTTGTTCATCGCTTCTTCTAAAAAGCTATTAATTTGTTTATCAAGGGTTAAATATACGTTATTCCCATTTTTAGCAGGTTCTACTTTACCTATATCATTCGTAAGCGGAATCCCCCTTCGTGTACCCACATATTCTATATTCCCGTTTGTAGAGCGCAAATATTTATCCAAACTCTTTTCAAGCCCAAACTTTCCTTCTGTATTCCCTTTATCATCTGGTCTAGCAAAACCAAGTATATAGGATGCAAAGTCTTCATTCGGATACACTCTTGCTTTTTCCGTCATAAAAGATACACCTGGTATTTTTAAATCATTAATTTTTTCCTTCGTTTCCCTAGATAAGTTCCGACCAATTTTTCCAATTTCAACTTGTGTACGCCCTTCATGCAAGTTTTTCAATACTTCTTCTTTATCAATTTCAAGCGCATCGGCTAATTGTTGTGCGGTTTCATCTTTATTTTTCACTTTATCTTTTCCTTTTAAATTCACAACAACTCGATACGTTGTAGAATCTTGTACTAACACCTTCCCGGTTTGGTCATAGATAGTGCCACGATTCGCTTCTAAAACACCTTTTTTATTATGTTGTTCATTCGCTAGATCCTTTACATTCACATTATGCACGACTCCTACTGCCTGAATATAGAATATACGCAAAATCATAATAAGAAACAAAACAATAAAAGCAATCATCATATATCGAGCGCCTTTATTCGTTTGGAGTTTTTGCATACTTATCTCCTCTCTTTTGGAATGGATTCGTACGAAGATACGTTTTTAAATTTGTAATTTTTGTTTGCGATACTATATGTTTCGAAGTTTTCTTTTTAATTCCTTTAAAACAATGCAAAACTAACTGTTGTTATTTTGTGTCATTATTTTATATAATTTAAATTCGGTGCGTGAAATTTCAAAATATTAATTAGTACAACTTGATTACAGAGCACTCTAAACTCTTTTCGTATTTCCTATAAAAAAGTTCCCCTCTGGATGTCCAAAGGGGAATTTTTTATAATACAATTATGCGATATGGTTATATTTCGCTAAGAAAGGAATTCGTCTCGCTACTAATGCATACATTTTGAATACAAGTTTCGCTATTGGTTCAAACATACGTGCACTTTGCATTACTAATGCGCTCATAATAAGTGTTAAGAATGCTGCACCAAGTATATCTAAAGGATAATGAACACCTACGTACATACGTGATATACCGACTAATACTGCCCATAATAGCGCGATATATTTCAGTTTTTCTCCTCTAAGAATAAATACGAAGACGATTGAAAATACAAGTACAGAATGATCGCTAACGAATGATGAATCTGCTGCATGTGGTACTAATTGATGTACATCATGTGATACGAACGGACGCGGATGGTAATATACTGCGTGTATAAGAACATTTACTAATAATGCAAAAATAACCGAAAGCGTCGTATATAAAACTGTATATTGTTTTCTAATTGCCTTATCTTTCTTTCCATTATTAAACCATAAGATAAGCATAAATAAAATGGCTACGTATGCAGCGCTATTTGTAATAGCAACCATTAACGTATCTAATAGTTTGGATGAATCAGCAAAATTATTAAACCACTGAAATACTGTGTAATTCATTAAACTCTCTCCTTACATACAAGTGTTCTTGATTTACACAGTATACAATACCATTATGAAAATAGGCTTAAACTTTTTTCATCTAATTCTCATTTTACTATTATTCATATGACAATTATAAAACAAATTTTATACGCTATTTATGTATAAAGCTGGTAAGCCTTTATAATAAGGCGGTTCGTATTTTTTCATGTTTGGGATACATAACATATTCATTTAAATATACTAATTGCAAAATCATATTTTTTAATTCATTTGAAGTACAATATTTCCGAATTGTTCTCCATGTTCCATACGGCTTAGTGCTCGAATTGCTTCTTCTAACGAGTAAACTTTATCAATAATTGGTTTAATTTGATGTTTTTCTATAAACTTTATCATCTCATTAAATTCCTCACCGCTACCCATGGATGTTCCCATAATATCAATTTGATTGTAAAATAGCGCGCGTAATGGTAATTCAATTTTATCTCCTGAGCTTGCACCAAAATTCACGATTCTTCCATTTGGTTTTAATACATCAAAATATTTCAAAAAAGTTGCCGGACCTATACTATCTATTATTAAATCTACTTTTTCACCTTGTAAGCTCTCTTCCCAATTTCCAGCACTATGAAAAGAAATATCTGCACCATATTTCTCAGCAAGTTCCCTTTTATTCTCTACCCTAGAAGTAACACTCACTTTTGCGCCAATTGCTTTCGCGAATAACATGGCAAATGTAGCAACACCACCGCCTATTCCCGGAATTAAAACGTGTTCGCCGCACTTCAGTCTACCTTTTGTAAAAAGCGCTCTATATGCAGTTAGTGCGGATAAAGATAAAACACCTGATTCTTCCCAAGTAAGATATGAAGGCTTTTCTACTACATTTTCAGCTGGTACAATTACATATTCAGCAAACGTTCCATCTTTCGGTCCACCTAGCACTTCCGGTAACTCCGGTACTTCAGTAGCATGTTCCCATCCAATACTAGGATTAATAATAACTTCTGTATGTAGTTTAATATTTGAAACTCCTTCTCCTATTTCTGTAACAACTCCTGATCCATCTGACCCTATTACTAATGATAGATCCATTTCTTTTCTATTATTTATAATAAATAAATCCCTATGATTTAATCCTGCAGCTTTTAACTTTACTTTTACTTCACCTGCATTAGGACTTATCTCAGGTGAAAATTTATATTCTAATCCCTCTAATCCTTTTTTATATTGATGTACAATAGCTTTCATTGCTTAATTCCCCCTTAATATTTCCAATGTACTCGAAATATCAAAATAAATAAAATAGTTTGCCTCCAATAATTAGAACTTATATATTTTGTCATGAAAAAAACAAAAAATCCCCTCCCTATAAAAAGTATAGGAAGAGGTTTCAAAACTAGTTAGATAAGAATCTATAAATTTATTAAGTTCTAGCTAATTCTAATATTTTTCGAATAAACGGCGCTTTTGCCTTTGTATACGACACACGATCAAAAGTATATGTAATAGCAAGCATCTCTTTTAATTCTCTATATTCTTCACGTGCCCATTCATGGCTTATTAGAAAGTCCCGAAATAAAATATTGTTTCTCCATTCTTCGCTATTATAAATATAAACATGCAAATGATGAGTACCTGCTCTCCATTTTCCCTTTCTAAAAAAGCGCCAATTCGTAGCTTCTTTTGGAACAAACTCATATCCAATTTCAGATAGAATTTCTATCCAGTTTTCAGTAATTTGCAAGTCCGTTACGCCAATCATCATATCAATAAGAGGTTTAGCTCCTAATCCTTTTACTGCAGTGCTTCCTATATGTTCAACAGCAATTATTTCTTGTCCTAACAAGGAACAGAATTTCTCTTTTTCTTTTATATACTCTTCAACCCAGTCTTTTTGATATGCTTTAATAACAATTTGTTGGTCCATTATATTCACCTCTTTATAAGTGTTTATCATTATATTTATAAAATTTTATATTATTAGCATAGGATTTCCATAAAATATGTCGAAATAGTGGAATGTACAACTTAATTATATTAAATGTGAGGTAATCTATGAAAGATAATTCCGTGGAAATTCAGTTAAATAACGTAACATTCCAATTGAAAGAATATCATAATTTTGATTGGCTTATTAAATTAGGGACCGTATTTGCAGTTTTTGACCAGCAAGATTCAGGTAATATAAGTTTTGGTATAGAAAAAGATGGTCATAAGAAATTTATTAAATACGCAGGAGCACAAACAATTGCATATGAAGGAACAACAAGGGATGCTATTGAAAGGCTAAAAAATTCAGTTACTATCTATGAAGATTTAAAGCATGACTCGCTTATAAGATTAATCGATCATTTTCCAGTTCAATCTGGATATGTATTAATTTTCGATTGGTTTGATGGTGAATGTCTTCATTCGCATTGGCGTTTCCCACCTCCTGAGAAATATAAAAATCCAAACTCTCCATTTTATAAATTTAGACATTTGTCTGCTATAAAACGAATTCATTCCTTACATTCCATTTTTTCTTTCCATACTTATGTAGAAAAGAAAAACTATGTAGCGATAGATTTTTATGACGGTAGTATTTTATATAATTTTAATACAAACGAAACAAAAATTTGTGATATAGATTTATACAGTAAGAAACCTTACATAAATAAAATGGGCCGGCTATGGGGTTCCTCCCGTTTTATGTCACCAGAGGAATTTGAACTAAACGCTATAATTGATGAAAGAACAAATGTATTTAATATGGGAGCAATGGCTTTCTCACTTCTAGGCGGTGAAAAAGATCGTTCCTTTATAAAATGGGAAGCAAGTAAGGAATTATATGAGGTAGCGTATCGTGCTGTAAATGAAAATCGGGCAGAACGGTATGCATCAGTTACAGAATTCTATGATTCGTGGTTAAACGCGGCGAATGCAGAAAGGATATAACCTTAAATTATTAAAAGAAATATAGAGTTTATACTGTTATCATGTATATTAAGACTGTTTTTATGAGGATTTCGTATAAAGTGTGATGTAACTGATTAAAGCTATTTTCAAAGGCGACATATCGGCAATAAGTTATGTCTATTCTGTATAAGTGTTAGCAAGTTCGTTTGCAAACTTGCTAACACTTTTTTGTTTAAATAATTCACACATTTTTTCTTAATATACTGATTATGTTTCCAATTGTGTACTAATGTGTGGGTTTGACTACCCATATTTTAGACAAAATGGACGGTAAGGGTGAGGACAATATAAATATGTCTTTTTCTTTGTATATGTTTATTTCACGAGCTATAAATTTTTTCAATTCCAAGCATGTGTATCATATTCTTCATTATTACAATAAATGCATTTCACGGTAAAGATAGGGAATTTGTATATCTAATATTCATAATTTATGTTATGGTACAATATGTTAATTAATTACAATACTTTCTAAAAGGGGAATACATAATGAAAGCAACGAAACTCATAGCGTTGACATTGCCAGTTCTATTATTGTTCGGTTGTGGGCTAGGAGATAAAGATTCTACTCCTAAGACTGAAGAAACTAGTAAAGCAATGTTGAAAACTACAATATCTGAGGAACAGTATCCAAGTTACATGTATGAACAATTACTAGATTTTAACTTTAATAAGGATGACATAATAATAGGTTTAGGTTATGCACTAAAAGGTGATGAAAAGTATAAAGAGGTATTCAAAACGGCAAGTATTTTGGATGAAGCTTTAGATCGAATGGAGAACGTAAAAGTACCTGATAAGTATAAAGACACGCATAAACTCATCTTAGAAGGGGTAGAGGATGCAAGAAAAGGTACAAAACCAATATTAGAAGCTAAAGGTAAAGATGTAAAAGAAGTTAGTGTAGTTATTGCGAATAGTTCTCCCCACCTGTTAGGCATGGATAGAGAACAGTGGAAAGAAGCAGTTTACCAATTAGCTAAAGAAAACAAGGATGATTTCTCTAAGGTATATGATAAGAAAGTAGAGGAACATCAAAATAGAAAGAGTAACTCGTAATCAATTATACAACACGATAAGGAAATATAAGAAAATGATGATCAAAAAGGTAAATTATTAAATTTTATTGAAGCTAAATACGAAGTTAAAGAAAAGAAATAATACATACTTAATATTTCTTTTAGGGCGCATCTTCATGAAAGTTGTACGCTCTATATTTAAAGGCTTTCGTTTAATGGGCTTAATTGTAAAGACTTAACTTAAAGCATTATCTAAAAGTAAACATAATATCCCTCCATGACTCTAATGGTACCATTAGCAAGGACAAATTTGAACAACTAGGATATTTATGTAAGTCAGATATAGTGTCTCTTTATCAGTTGCAAGAAAAAAAGTGGATCCCTATTCTCTCACATGGAATCCACTCTTTCTATTTCTACAACTCTATTTTTATACGTTTCTCTTCTTGTCCTTAACAGGACTGCCATCACTAAATCATTAACATAATTATCTTTAGCGGAAGTTAAAAGTTTTTATTTTCTTACTCAATTAAAGCGCCCGTTAGTTAAAGATTATGGATAATTAATTTGAAAGTGTTTTATCTAAATACACCTTTTCTTTTGGAAAGCCAATCTTCTAAGGCATCTTCGTGTAGTTTTGTGAATAATTTTGGTATTT
Organism: Bacillus cereus group sp. BfR-BA-01355; assembly: GCF_022663675.1. NCBI lineage: Bacteria > Bacillati > Bacillota > Bacilli > Caryophanales > Bacillaceae > Bacillus > Bacillus cereus group sp. BfR-BA-01355. Next base: position 36,529 of record NZ_JAKUFY010000001.1, on the reverse strand, counting down.
GGTCTATTGGGAAGTATTTTAAATCCAAAGTCTCAATACCATCTACAGTAAGTTCTCCGCCAATTGGCTTACATTGAAAACAATGAGTGATAGTCTGAGCTTTATCTCCGTTCGGAAACTCACCAGAATATTTAGAGTAGACACCTATAAGATGTTCAACCTCAACATTTAATCCTGTCTCCTCAAATATTTCTCGTTTAGCGGTTTCTTCAAGAGATTCTCCAAGTTCCATAGCACCACCTGGTAGACCCCACTCATTTCTATCTCCACGTTTTTGTAAAAGAATTTCATTTCGTTCGTTATAAACAATACCTCCAGCAAAATTAAGAAATATTAAATCATGCCCTACTTTTCCCCGGATATAACGAATGTAGTCCTTATTTGTAGTCATAAATTCCCTCCTAATTTATATATAAAATACAAATCAATTATATATAAGGATAGAAGAAAATGGTAACAAAAATGATAATATTCCTTATTCTCATAAGGAATTCGCCCTTTACTTTTTATCAATCTATGCGTTTTTTAAACATTTCTATTCTAATACCTTCATTTCCCGAACCCCCTTTCAAAATAAAGAGAACACCCTTTCTTAAAACAATTTTATCGCGGCTCTAAAAATTGGTGTCCTCTAGTTTTCTAGCCGGACTATATTCTATTTTCAAGCTCATTTCTATCTCCCCATGAATAAAACTCAGCATTCTGTTTATACTACAACTACATCTAGAGACACATCACTGTTTAGAGCGGCTAGGTTTTGTTAGCTGCTCTTTTGTTTTTTACACAAATAAAATCAATAACTCAGCATATAATATCTATGTAGCTAGATTATTACCTCTGTATCGAGCAGTTAGGCTGGGCTAACTGCTCTTTTATTTATGACAAAATGAAACTTTTTAACAGAATTACTTTCGTATAACATTTTCAATCTCGCTTACACTACAACTGTAACTTTAAGTTACACATCTATTACTTAGAGGGCCTAATTTTCTTTTGTGTAACAATTGGTTAGCTCATAAAGTTAACCAATTTGTTGCGTTAAATATTTTTTATTTCTCAATACTTAATACCTGGAATTAATTCTTATTTATTGGTATTAAACTATTGACATTGATTTTCCTCATATGCAATTTTTGAAAAGGCCTTTTCTCTCACATCAGGCCCTTTTATTTATAAAAAAAGATTATTTTATATAGATTACTATAAGCATCCATAAAGCCAAAGCACCAATGATAGCGAGTACTATACGTGTATATAGTATCCTTACTTCAAAGTCTGTTTTCTTGAAGATTTCTCGTAATGGAGATGTCTCAAAATGTTAGCTTGATAGGCATGGGATCCCGGCCACATTTTAACGAAAATATACGCTAAGCAAATTCCAACATAAAGCGAGCCGAATTTTCTACTCTTAAGAAAAATTTCGGTTCGTTTTATGGTTTCATGACAAGTTGTTTACTGAATAATAAAGTTCTTTATTGGAACAGGCTACTTTCTTCAACAATCGGGCCAGATTGTTGAAGAAGAAATATAATAAAAATGCTTTTGATTGTTTTATTAAACGAATTAAACCGCAAAAAACAAGAAGAATTCCCCCCCTTTTTACTAGTACACTAAATGCTATAAAAGGGGGGAGATTATGAACAATAAAGCCATTGGATTATTTCAAGGAATTGCGTTATACATTTCAGCTATTCTAGGATCAGGTGTCCTTTTTTTATCGGGGGTAACGGCCTCAATAGCGGGCCCTGCATCTATTGTATCCTGGTTTATCGTTATTATAATTAGTTTTCCGCTTGCTTATTCCTTTGCTAGTTTGGCACGGATATATCCTGATTCCGGTGGAGCAGCAACCTTTGTTAGAAATTCTTTTGGATATCATCTTGGCAATATCGTTGGGTGGTTTTACTTTGTAACAGCAGCAGTTGGTCAAACGATTGTATCTTTAACTGGTGCTTTTTACGTCAGTCAGGCATTTGGATTTTCGCATTTTGAAACAATTATAATTGCCGTCTTTATTTTGGTAATTGCAGGTGTTTCCAATTATTACGGCGTAAATGTTAGTGGTAAAGTTGCAGTGATTTTAAGTTCCTTATTACTGATTCTTTTAGCGTCAGCTGTATTTGTGGCATTTCCAAGAATACAATGGGGGAATTTTACTCCCTTTGTTCCAAATGGATGGTTTTCTGTCGGGAACGCTATAACGGTTATCTTTTGGGCATTTTTCGGTTGGGAGGCGATTTGTAATCTGGCTGAGCACTTTAAAAGGCCAGAAAAAGATATTGTCAAAGGAGCAGTTATTAGTGCAGTTGTCATTGGATTATTATTTTTAGCGCTAAGTCTTGTCACTATTGGAACGGCCACGTATGGCAGTCAAGAAAGCAACCTGTCTCCTATCGGTGTTATAATGGGAGGTACAGTAGGCGGAGGTGCCAAAGTCGTTACAGCTGTTTTAGCTTTAATTATTTGTACAGGGACAGCGAATGCTTTTGTAGCCAGCCTAACGCAATTAGGATATTCATTAAGCAGAGATGGTGCTTTCCCAAAATTTTTCTCAAGGCTGCATGCAACTACTCAAATTCCAAGACAGATGGTATTGTTTGTTATCTGTTTTTCGGTAGCAGGTGTGTTAGTGACAAAAGCTTTGTCACTAACGTTTGATGATATTTTGTTTATACCGACTTCTCTTGGGATTCTAGTTTATGTTCTTTCAATGGCGGCAGGCGTTAAATTATTTAGGAAGAACACACTGGCATGGTGGGCATCGTTAATCTCTTTCATTTTATGTTTGCTGGTGATTCCATTTTTTCAATTGTATATATTTGTTCCGTTAATTGTCGTGGCTATATATGTGATTTATATGATTTTAAGTAATAAGATTTTCGCCTACAAGGGAGGATTAAAATCTAATGAAAGCTCAAAATAACCTTTCTAGAGATACCATGTGGAAAGCAACAGTATCATGTGATTCAGCGTATGACGGGATATTCTTTTACGCAGTCAAGACAACTGGAATTTTCTGCCGGCCTTCTTGCAAGTCTAAGGTTCCTAATTATGAAAATGTATCCTTTTTTTTAAATGCGCAAGAAGCTCAAAGGGCAGGCTATCGCCCATGCAAAAGATGCCGATCAGATCTAAATATAAAAATATACGACCCGTTCGAATGCGTTTTAGAAGATACTATGCGATTGATAAAAAATAATTATGTTCAAAACATGTCTTTAAATGAAATTGCATCAAGGGTAGGAGTTAGTCGTTTTCATTTAAATCGGAGTTTCAAAGAAAGAACAGGGTATACTCCTCGAATATATCTAGAAAGGATCAGAGTTAAGAAAGCAAAGGAACTGCTCTTGACAACGGTCTTTAATAGTACAGAGATTGGTTATCAAACAGGCTATCAAAGTGTATCTAGCTTTTATAATGCATTTAAAAGAAATACAGGATTTTCACCGAGTCAATTCCGGGCTTTCCATAGTGGAAATACCGTAAACCAAGAACTTGACTGAATTCACGTTCTTTAACAAAAGATAGCATGAATTAACAAGAGTGCTTTGTACTCATCGTATTTTTCGATAAATCATTACTGATTGATTAAAAGTAAACAACTTTGTATTGAACAATAATAAGCAATTTTTTCTCTGTTATAGAATTGTAGGCTTTTTAATTCAATCCTCAACAAACGGGCAGCATTATTGAACAAGTTTTATGAACTTTAGTGGTAGCATCATTAGTGAATTGCTTTATAACAACTAATTAAGGAGGGATAGAATATGAGAAATAACTTTCAAATCGTTGCGTTACAAGAGAAGGAGTTTAATAACCTATTTCTAATGAATGAAGAAGTATTAAAAAATATCGGGGCAGTCAAAATAATAGCAAATAAAAATCCTGGATATCCTTGCAGGGTAAGTTTGAAGGATGCAGAGGTAGGAGAAGAGGTAATTTTACTGAATTACCAATATCATAGTGTTAATTCGCCTTATAAAGCAAGTGGTCCTATATTTATACGAAAGGGAGCAACTACTGCTAAGCTAGATGTAAATGAAATTCCGCATATGTTACATCATAGGTATCTATCTGTACACGGCTACAATGCTGACTCAATGATTGTAGAAGCAAGGGTTACAGAAGGTGTAAATTTAAGAGAAAATATAGATGAAATTTTTGATAATAAAGAAGTAGAATATATTCATATTCTTAACGCTAAACCAGGATGCTATAACTGCCTTGTTAATAGAGTGTAAAAAAATTGAAAATGCAAAACTTCTATTATCCTATAAGGGGTACCACTAATCGCTATCAAGCTAATTCAACAAAATCTCCCCTAAAATGAAAAAATACGCTATTCTTTTTGTAGAATCATAGGAAAGGATGGCGTTTTTGTATGTCTATTTCTGTATCTGATGAATTACAACTATTTGCTCAAGAGATTCAAAGTTTTTTATCTCCAAATACCTTACGGGATCTTGCTAGAGATGTTGGTTTCGTGCAACGAACCAGTAAGATTTAGTCGCTTTATGTATATGGATGAGTCAAAATATCGCTACAACCTCTTTAGCTCAGTTATCTAGCTGTTTAGAATCATCCACAGAAGTACTCATCAGTCAGGAAGGACTGAATCAAAGGTTTAATAAATCAGCCGTTCAGTTTTTGCAACATATATTGACTAACCTTCTAAATAACAAATTAACTTCATCTATACCACTTTCTTCTCCATACACCTCTGTTTTCAAGCGTATTCGCATTTTAGATTCCACTGCATTTCAGCTTCCAGATATATTTTCAACCATTTATCCTGGGCTGGAGGATGTAGCCATACTGCTGGGATGAAAATTCAACTTGAATATGACCTATTAAGCGGACAATTCCTATATATCCATACAGGTCCAGGGAAACAACATAATCGAACCTATGGTTCTCTGTGTATTCCAACTGTAGCACCAAATGATTTATGTATCCGTGATTTAGGGTGTTTTCATTTAAAAGATCTTCAACATATACAACATAAAAAGGCTTACTCTTATCTATTAATAACTGTACATCGTCTTGCTCCTCTACAGATTAAACGCTCGGCTTCTCTTAATGAAATTGGAACAAGTACAGCTTCATCAACATCGTCTTCTACATCAAAAACCGCAAATGCTTCCCCACCCACGATTAAAACACAAATGAATTCTACTTCTAAATCATCATGAGACCTAGGAATACAATTAGAAATAGTACAACGTTGAATACCCCCTACTAACAATGTTCTAGCTTCTTGCTCAGATATTCGAATAAAAACAAATTCCTCTATGGCTACATTTCCAACTTCCACTTCAATTTCTACTAGAAGAAAGAATCTGTTTCTAATTTTCACATTTCCTATGTATACGTACACTTTCCAACACGCCTTCTAATTCCTCTTGTTTCGCTGTTCTATCAATTTTTGGTAAGAAAGATAATTGTTTAGTCATATAAGACCGCTCCTTTTTATTTTTAGATTATTTTTGTCTTATTGCTCCACGTCTTCGTTCATAACAAGGTCTATGCATCCCCATTAAATCCTCAATTTCACGAGTACTTAATTTCTCTTTTGGTTTTTTCTTCTTTTCTTGCTTGGATTTCTTTTTCCATTCATGTAACTGATTTTTTAACCCCTCCATTACCCCATCTCCCTTTTCAAAATAAAAAGGACACCCATTCGTAAAACAGCCTTAATTGCTGCTTTAATGAATTGGTGTCCTCTAGTTTTCTAGCTGGACGATATTCGAATGTTGTTTTAAATATCCCAATAGTCACTATTAACATCATTAGTATATTTGCTGATTTCCTTCTCTTTCCCACACTTTTCACATTTGAAATAACTAACTATCCCCATCTTACCAGTTTTAAAATCTTCATTGTCATGACTATTAATAAGTTTATATCTATGTATACATTTAGGTTCTTTTAATTTACCCAACCAATTTCCTAACATAAATTAATCCCTTTCCTCTCGAAGATATTCTTTCTATTCCCATCTTCTTAAGAATACCTTAGAAAATATTTCTAATAAATGTAACTTGGTAGCTTATTTTTCTTTAAACAAAAGGATTATTTTGTTAAAAGATTCATTCCAATTTATAACCACTATCTTTTTCTTATATTTTCCATTAAAATTTAATAGAAATATTTTGATAACAAAGGAGCAACCTATGAAGCATAATATAAATTTTTTGCTGGTATTAAAGGATTCTCTAAAGCAGGTAATTGGATAGCAATGCTTAGAAGCATAGTAACAGTTCTGCTAACATTGTTATTATCAGTGTTTTTAACACTAACTTTAATCGTTGGTTATGCATTAAGTTAAATGTAATTCTTCACGAATAAAACTAAATATTACGTCAATACTATATATGACATTAGATTTTCTCCTTGTTCCCCCTTGGAGATGAGCAGTTAGCTTTTGCTAACTGCTCTTATTTTCTACAATTGGTTTCATTTACCTGATGTATTTAACGTAATATTAAGTTACGATATAAACGAATAAAATATATTTGGCAGTTATACCATTACCCTAGGAAACTAGGGTTTTTATTTCTATAAAATGAAATTTTTATTGTAATTACTCACCCATAGTTTTATATTTTTCAAACATTCCATTCTTCCGGAGAGTATTTACTAGCTGCCTTATCGTTAATTCCGTTCTTCCTAATGCTAAAGCAATTCCCTTCACCTTTCCGAATCCATAATACTTACATATGTAGGCTAATTCTTTCGTTGTATACGGCTTCTTATGATTCGGATCGTAATCAGGATGATACTTCATTCGGCCCTGCGCATCATATTGAACTTCCACCCTGATCACTTTCCTTTCAAATGAAGTTTTTATTAAGCTACTTGATAAGCTTTACAAACCCATGATTCATCTTCGTCTGCATCATCCGCAAAGAATATTTCTACCTTCAATTTCAAACCATTCTCCATTACGGCCGTCGCTTCAAATACTCTGCTTATATGGTCAAATTGCTTGATATCCTCGTCCTCAACCATTCCGAATTCTTCTCGGAGACTATCGTAGAATTTTTCTACTGCACTTTCTAAATCATACTGACTTTTATATGTTTGTTCGTGAATTAACTGGACCTCCATTTTCATTCTCCTTTTCTAATAAAATAGCGTTTTTGTTTAGTTTCACTCTAAAAGTAAAATTTTCATTTTTTCATTCAACCAAGTTCATAACATATTCTTTTCCCCCGATAAAATAATGATTAGGTGTCCCATGCGCATTTTATTCACCGGAAATAATACCTTTCACGTACTTACGTATTAGAAACTTCATTTCTGCTTCTTCTCCACTAGCAATTTTGTTCACTTTTTTGATACATTTATGAAACATTCACATGTTATCTTCAATATGTTCTATTCTTTTTGAAAAACCATGTGAGAATACCAAAATAAGAAGCCTTAGAGCCCTAACTCTAGGGCTTCTTGTTTTCAAATAAGGATTTTGCTAAAAAACTACACATTTATTAAGAACATGCATAAAATATAATGTGGTATTTCTTTTTCAATATTAATGTTTATCCGAGAGCGCCTTGAATGGCGCTCTTTAATTTCCAAATAACATTTTTAGATAATTACGAGAGCGGATTTTATTATGTTGTACAAGCACTACTTCACTTTATTAAATAGACTATATAGATATCCAAAAGAAGGGAGCTTTAAATTCATATGGCTGATTACTTTTATAAAGATGGTAAAAAATATTATAAAAACCAATCACATTCCAACAATCAAAAAAATAACTGTTTTATTGAAACTCATACGATAGCTGGTTCTGCAGAAAATGCAAATGGAAATATACCTGTGTCAGTTTTCCTTGAAACCACCGCTCCACAAACTGTATTTGAGGATTTTACAAACAATCATAATAAAACATTAATTCAGTTATTCGTTGTCGGGATGAGTGCACCCGTTCAAGTAACTATTCTAACAAGAAGATCTAGCGTACCAATTACTACTACATTACAACCTGTTCAAACAAAAATATTTCAAGTTGAAGATTTTCAAAGTCTTACTCTTACAAAGCAGGAAGGTTCTACTAGTGTAGTTAGTTTATTTGTTCAAAAAACATTTTGTATATACTGTAACGATAATAACGATTCATGTGATGAATATTACCACGAATGTAATTGATATATTAAATCACCAGAAAAACCCTTTATATAAAGGGTTCTTTTCCTTTTACTCCCCTCATTTTACCGTTTTTTATTATGTTTCCTAACTTACAGTAATGTCCTTAAAAAATTTTTCATATATATTTATTAAACGCACTTTAAAATCCCAGAGTTTCAAATAATTTCAAAAGTCGACTGACCAACAATATTCGACTTATCTTTAAAAACTTATTAAAAATAACTTAGATACAAAAAGGCTACGTTTTATATAAGATAAAAAATTATCTTACGCAAAGGAGCTTGATTATTTGTGAATTACCAAAATGATAACAACTCTAACATTCACAAACCTTGTTCTTGTCCATCTCCCACGGCTAACAGTTTAAATGTTGTTCAAACTACCCCATCAATAGTTTCTGTAAACTCTGCGATTCCACTAGATACCGTGGTAAATTCTAATGGTACGGCAATCTCATTCACACCACCAACAACTGTTTTACTTGAAGGTGGAAGAACCTATTTGGCAATCTATGAAGTGCAAGTTATTATTCAACCAGGAGGTAATTCGGCAGGTATAACTATGTATCTGAATAATAATCCTATCATTGGCTCAGGTACTTCTCTAGGATATACAGCCGGATTCACTTCTGTATCAGCACCCGCAATTTTCACTACACCTCCAGGTATAACAAGTACTCTTACTGTTAATGTAGGACCATATTCTAATACATTAAATACGTTGGGCTTAACTCTTGCTGTTGTAGCATTAACATAACAAAATGTAAAACTCTCTAAAATGATTTTATTTGTCCCTTAACTGTCTATTGGGCTAGCCTCTAAGAACTCCCCATAACTACATATAGAAAAAGTACATTATTTGGTTCGATAGTACTAGGTGACTCGGCTAGCACAATTGTTGAGTCACCTATTTTTTTATAATAAAATAACGCTTTTAATTTTATTTCCATGAATACAGCAAAAAAAGAGGTCCTATGGCTCTTTTTTTATTCCTTAATAACAATCTAAATATGATAAAATATATCCATCACTCATATGTCCAAATATGTAATTTTCATAGCACCAAAATTATAACTAGACTTATATATAAATAAAAAAAGCACTCATTATGAGTGCTTTTTAAAGGTTATAACCTATCCATTTTTGTCCTAACAATGTATTAATTAAATACCATGCTTGTTTTACTTTAACAGGTTGATAAGCAACATAACCTACTACATTTGGGTTACCAGGATCATTATATAAAGGTTGTTTAGATCCAACATAATTCAATAATTGAGATCCGCCGCTTGTATAAAGATCCGCTTTATGATTTCCGTAAGCCATAACTTTTGAAGAATTGATAGACATAAATGCGAATGCTAGTACAAAAAACACTACAAAAACCTTTTTCATTTTCTTTCCCCCTTGCATTATTTTATATTTCCATTTTTTGCATTACTTAATTTTCAGTATATTGTAAATATAAAATTAGCAGTAACTTACATATCATATCCTATAACTGAATTTGTTCATATATGGTAAAATATATCCATCGCTCATATGTCCAACTATGCAATTTTCAAAGTAGCAACATTACAACTAGACTTATACAATATAATTCAAAACAAAATGAAGGAGTGTTTTAAGTGAAAGGACATATTCGAAAAAGAGGAAATAAGTACTTAGTGTTTTTCTGGTTATAAGACAAAAAAGAAGCAGTAAAAAATGTGGCGAAAAAGATTACGGATTTAAATGAAGGGACTTTTGTGGAACCGTCTAAGCTTACTTTAAAAGACTATCTCGTTCAGTGGCTAGAAATTAAAAGGATGAGTTTAAAAAAGAATACCTACGTTTCTTATAGTAGCAACATAACCCACCATGTTTTACCGAACATGCAGAAAGAAGCAGTAAAAAGTTTTGGTAAAAGTATCTTTGAATAGCTAATGTTTGCATTTTATAAAAAAAGCTAAATAAATCTTGTATGAACAAGGTTTATACATCCTAACACATGTTATCATGTATAATACATATGTTAAGTAAATTCAGAATAACGAGGCAAATATTATGGACTTTGTTTATATTAACCAAAACGTATTAAATAACCTTCTATACATTTTATGTAGTATATTTGTTTTTTATTTCATATATGATAGCAGGCATTATTTAAAAAAATACAAAATATTACTGATTACCCTTTGTTCTAGTATCCCGCTTATTTTATGTATGCGATACCCTATCTATATGGATGAAAGTTGTATTCATGATTTAAGACAAATTCCGGTCATAATAGGTACGCTTTATGGTGGATTCCCTGTCGGTATCATATTGTTTACAATTTTATTAATTACAAGATTTATATTTTATGGCTTTAATATGCTAACAGTCGTTGTTTACGGAATAATGTTCATCGTTACAGCACTCGCATCTTCAAAATTTAATACATATAATAGAAAGCTTAAAGTAGCTTTTTCCATGTTTTTAACCTTTTTCCTAGCAATATTTACAACTGTAATTGTATTAACTTTATCAGATTTTGAAGTGAATAATTTGTATATTATTTATTTCATGGTATTACCGACTACTTTAATGTTATTTATTGTTTATATAAATGAAGTTATTAAAGATGCTGTATTAATGCGCTCAAAATTAATTAAAATGGAAAAAATGGAGATTGTTAGCCAACTCGCTGCAAGTATATCGCACGAAGTAAGGAATCCTTTAACGGTTGTAAAAGGATTTACACAGCTTTTAAAAACACCAAATTTAACTCCTGAATCAAGAGACGAATATATTAAACATATACTTGAAGAGTTAAATCGTGCCCAAGAAATTATCGATGATTACTTAACGTTTGCCAAACCTTCTCCAGAAAAATTAGATCAAATTTCAGTAAAACAAGAGTTAAATCGAGTTATTAATATGATATTGCCATTGTGTAATATGAATACGATACATATTACACAGGATTTTTCTGAGGCAACCATTGTTGGTAATAAACAACACTTTCAACAATGTTTTTTAAACTTAATAAAAAACAGTATTGAAGCAATGCCTAATGGTGGTACCTTAAATATTTCCTCATCTATCAATAATAGTAAAGTTGAAATACGAATTGAAGATAGTGGAGTTGGAATGTCACAGGAGCAAATACATCGATTCGGTGAACCGTATTTTAGTACAAAAACGAAAGGCACCGGTTTAGGTACGATGGTTGCTGTTAAGATTATTGAGACGATGTATGGAAGTTTAAAAATCCGAAGTATCGTTAGTAAAGGAACGACTTTAACGATTACGTTCCCAAAATATAGTAAGAATACGCATTAAAACAAATAAAAAAGGAGCATAGTCGCTCCTTTTTTATTTGTTTCGATACATAAGTATCTTCAATGTTTTTTAGTTTACATTTGTGAAGACTAATTAAAAATTAGTATCCTCCGCCCCAGCAGCTGCATCCTACAATTATTAATAGAATGAATAACACAACTAATAAAGCGAAACCTCCACCAAAACCACAAGAACCACCGTAACTCATATTTTCTCCTCCTTTTGGTTTGAAAACTAATAGGTAGTTGATCATTTTAACTGGTTCGTATTATACATTATGTGTATATCCCTTTTTTGAGCATGTCTACATAAAAATAAGTAAAAGCACTCGTTTAAAGAGTGCTTTAAAATGGATACCAAAAATTTTGAAATACGTTTAATTTTAAATATACGGCAACAATGAATATGAAAACACCGGCAAATAAAGCGATGAAATCTTCACGTTTCGCCTTACTTGTATAAAACCATGTACGTTTATCCTTCTTTCCAAATCCTCTTAAATCCATTGCATTTGAAACCGTATCTATTCTTTCTAGAGAATGAATGATTAGTGGCCAGAAAATTAAAACACGGTTCTTCATACGAACCCATAAACTTGCTTCTCCTTTTTCAAAAGCCACTCCTCTCGCTTCTTGCGCGTGTTTAATAATTTTATACTCAGACTGGATGTCAGGAATATAACGCAGTGCAATATTTATTGCATATGTAATCTTATAATGAATACCAAATTTACTTAAACTACTTACAAATTCACTTGAATCTGTCGTGTAAATAAAAAGAAGTGTAAATGGTAATAACGTAAAATACTTTAATGAAAGTGTAGCTGCATAAAATAATGTTTCATATGTAATTGTTGCATATCCAATATGTAAAAACGAGGTATATGATTCAGTTAATTCAGATCCATAAGTGGGTGTAATAAATAAAATCATGACAGAGTTTAATAAACTAAATGTAAATATGACACTAAAAACAATTAAAATTTTACGAAATGGAATTTTAGCAATTCCGAGTCCAATACACCCAATAATAAATAAAATTAGCAACAACCTAAAATCAAAAAACAAAAAAGTAATCGTCATACAAAAAATAAATAAAAACAATTTTACTACCCCATCCATACGATGAAAATATGTACTATGCACCTTCCTCCCTCCTATTACTGTCTAAATAAAGCTCCATAAATTTTTCTGGACATACAATCCCACTAAATTTAACAAGCTTGGTTAAAGAACTCTCTCTTAAGTTGGCTCTTTGTAAGGTTTCTTGATCACCAAATACATTAGACACTGTATTATCCGCAATAATTTTCCCTTCATGTAGAACTACTGCACGGTCTGCATATTCTAGTGCGAGATTCATATCGTGAGTGATAAAAACAAATGAGATTCCCTTTTTAGCTAGTTTTTTAATAAACGACATAAATTGTTTATAATGATAATAATCTTGTCCCGCTGTCGGTTCATCTAATATGATAAGCTTGGGATCTATTGTTAATACAGATGCGATTGTTACTCTCTTTTTTTGCCCATAGCTTAGCGCTTGAATTGGCCAATTACGAAATGGATATAAACCACAAATTTTTAAAGTTTCTTCTACTCTATTCTTAATTTCTTCCTTAGAAAAATTATTTAATTTTAATGTAAATGAAACTTCTTCAAAAACAGTGGGCTGTGTAATCATATGATTTGGATTTTGCATCACGTAAGATATGGTTTCCCCACGTTTACGAATAGACCAAGAACTAATATCTTCACCCTCTAACAAGATTTCCCCATTTTTCATTTTGTTTATGCCTATAAGACTATGAGCTAATGTTGATTTCCCTGCTCCATTATGTCCCAACAGTGCCACAATTTCTCCTTCATATATTGAAAGGTTTACATTTTCTAATACTTTTTGTTTATTAGGGTATGAAAATGATAAATTCTCCACTTTAAGTAATTCCTTGTTTTTAGTATTACCTTTTAATATGACTTGTTTCTCCATCCACTCTCTTATAACGTTGCTTACCTTTTCCTTTTGAAGGTTTTCCATTGGATATATTACGTCATTATTACTATCAAAATGTAATCTCTTTAATGCTTCGATGTAAATAGGCTCTCTTAAGCCAATACATGGTAATATATTTGACGCTAAGATTTCTTTTGGTGTTCCTATTGCAATGACTTTACCTTCATCAATTAATATAACTTTGTCTAAATCCAGCTTTAAAATTTCTTCTATTCTATGTTCGATAATAACAATCGTTTTATTATATTGCTCATGTATATCTTTCATAAGTTCTATCGTATGTAAGGCGCTTAGCGGATCTAAGTTCGCTAACGGTTCATCGAACAATAATATATCCGCATTTGTTGTTAATAAACCAGCAAGAGAAACTGTTTGTTTTTGACCTCCTGATAATTCATGTGGACTTTGTTTATGAAACGTATGCATCTTCACCTTTCTTAATGAGTCCGAAACAATCTTTTTCATATCCTCTTGATTTACACATTCATTTTCTAAATAAAAAGCTACATCTTCTTCTACTGTCAGACCAATAAATTGAGCATCTTGATCTTGCAAAATTGTTCCCACATGTTTACTCTGTTCAAAAATACTGCCTTCCCTCGGGTCTTTACCGGCAATTAATACGTTACCTGTACTAATCCCTTCATAAGAAAATGGAATTAGCCCATTGATACAATGAGCTAATGTCGACTTTCCTGAACCACTTCGTCCAGCAATTAGCACTTTTTCCCCAGGGTATATATGAAAGGTAATATCACTTAAAGTAGGCTGCGCAGCATGCCCGTATTGAAAGGTGAATTGTTCAAACGAAATAATTGGTTGCATGTTAACATCCCTACTTTTCAATTTTTAAATGTGCATGTTTCTTATTGGATTTCGCCAAGCCAATTGTAAGTGGCAATCCAAGAACTAAGAATACGATAACATCGGAAATTGTTGCTCCTAATACTTGTATAACAATTTTGTCAAATGGTTCTCCCATCACAATAATATCGAATGCCCCAGCAAATATAATAGCAATGACAATACCAACTAACCCAGTAATTGCTAAATAAGAAATATCTCCCTTGTTAAATGACCCGTTTTTCACACTAAAACCAACTCTTTTTTGAATAAGACCCATTGAAAAACCAATAATCCCTGAACTAATAACCCAGCCCCACCATATCCCCCAGCCAGCAATCGTATCTGTTACGGTATGACCGATAAGTCCGATTAAGAGTCCTGCCACTGGACCAAATAATGCTCCAAAAACAGTTAATATAGCTAATGCTGGTTTAATAAATGTATTCGGTGCAATAGAAAATCCCCAAAGTCCTAATATCCCGTATAAGGCTGCTCCAATCCCGATTGCTACTACTAACTTTGTTGATAATTTATTCATTACAATTCCCCTCTCATATTGGTCAACTTTTATTATTCTATATTTATTTTGAAAATGAATTATGCATCGACACTTCCTTTCTATACAACAAAAAAATGACCTCTTACATAAGAGGTCATTTTCTTTCACGTTCAAGAATCCTCTTATCTTTCAAAAAACACATCGTGTCCTCTGCGGAATTAGCACCTTCCTATAAAATTGCATAGGGGTTGCTGAGGTTTCTTAGGGCCGTTCCCTCCACCTCTCTGGATAAGTATTAATTTGTAATTCGTATTATGGCACTAAAAAGCATAAATTTCAATACTTTTCTAACTATTTTTATTTTTCGTTAAATAGTACATTTAAATCATTGTATTCTTATCGGAATTATGAAATAATAAATTCAAAATCGTTTCGGGAGGAATGCATTATGAAAGTTATTGGTTTAATTGGGGGATTAAGTTGGGAATCTACATCATTATACTATAAACATATTAATACACTTACACTCTCTCAATACGATCAAAATGCGAAGCTAGTTTTATATAGTATGGACTTTGGAGAAGTAACTACTTTATTACAAAACCATCAATATGAAGAAGTAAAAAATGAACTAGTCACGGTTGCAAAGAAGGTTGAAAAATCTGGGGCTGACTGTTTATTAATGTGTTCAAATACTGTACATCTATTTGCCGAAGAAGTAGAACAAGCAATCTCTATCCCGCTTCTTCACATTGGCGATGTAAGTGCTAAAGAAATGGTAAAACAAAATATAAAACGTATCGGACTATTAGGAACAAAACAAACGATGGAGCAAGATTTCTATAAATCACGATTAGCGAAATATAACATTGAGACAATTATCCCAAATGAAGAGGAAAGAACAGTTATCCATCATGTCATATTAGATGAATTAAGTAAAGGGATCATTTCAGAAGCATCTAAAGAAAAGCTATTACAAATTACAAAGTCATTAATTCAAAACGGCGCTGAAGGTATACTATTAGGCTGTACTGAAATACCTTTACTCATCTCCCAAAATGATCTTACTGTTCCCGTTTTTGATACTGCTTTTTTACATGCAAATACTGCTGTGCAATTTGCTGGATAAGAATATACAAGCATAAAGGTACGAACCTCTATGCTTGTATATAGTTACGACTATTTCCCCCGCTATTTACGGGCAGTAAAACCCCCAACGATTAAAGTTTCACTTTATTTAAAAGAGATTCAATAACTGCAATTACTTCTTTTGAACCACCACATTCTAAAAAGCTATCATTAAGTTTTCGTATACCATGCTTATACTTTTCGTTTGAAAGAACATCTGTTACAGCCTCTTTTAAAGAGTGCACATTAACATGTTCTTTCAATAGTCTACGCGCTGCTTCCAGTTCAGTTAATCTTTGCGCTATCATAGGCTGATCTTTATCATGCGGTATTATTACAAATGGGACATTATAATGAATGGCATCGTGTACGCTATTCATGCCGCCATGTGTAATAAAAACATCCGCTTCATTTAATATTTCTGATTGAGGTACGTATGGAGCAATTATAAAATTATCTGGTGCTTTCTTAATTTTAGAAATATCATTTCTATCACCAATTGCCATTACAACTATCCCATCAAAATCTGAAAAAGTATCAATACAAGTATTAAAGAATGGTTCGAGTCCTTCAAGCAGTGTTCCCATTGAAATATAAATAACTTTCTTCTCTTTAAGTGATTCCAGTGGAAACTTTATATTTGTTTTACGCTTTGAAATACTCGGTCCAATAAAAATGTTATTTTCTCCGAACGATTCGCTATTAGGTTGGAAATAACGACTTGTGTATACGAGACAAACATCACCCTTATTATTCATAAATTGAAGATTATTCTTTGGTTTTACTCCAAATTCATGTTCCATCTGGTTTAGTAATTTTTCAGAGATCTCCTCTGGTTGGAATGGTATATCTGCATTTGGATGAAAAGGTAATGTCTTCAAAAACTCTGAAGGAATTAAAAATATAGGCGAGGACACTACACCTGGAACTTGTAAATACTCCTTTACTAACTCTCCCGCACCAAATATATCATAAATTACGAAATCAAAATTTATGCTTTCACTTAATTGTTTCGTAATTTCTAATATATATAAAGAAGTTTGAACATGCACATGAAAGAAAGCATTTAACCCAGATGAGGTTTCAGCATCAATAGAAATCTCCTTTAATAGATCCGGATGTGTATGTACAGTAGCTCCTAAATCTTCAATCCTATCTTTAAAGTTTGCAGTTGTAATATAATGTACGTTATCCCCTCGTTCAGTAAAGGCTTTCACTAAATTTAATGTAGGGTTTACATGTCCCTCTGCTGGAAAATTAACTACTAAAATATTTAGCACTTATTCCTCACTCCTTACATTTCACTGTTTTAATTAAAGCATACTGTTATTTGTACATGTAATCGTCCCCTAATAGTCCTAAAATGCTTGCTACATTATGTTGATAAATAATTTTCAGTCATCAACATAAAAAAAGCATCTACCTATGTAGATGCCTAACCGTGATAAGGAGTGTTCTGTGAGGTTAGAACAAGCTTCTCTGCTTGTCCTATGCTATCAATATATGATTTATTTTATAAAACGTGAATAGTTAATAGAATTATTTTTTCCATTTTATATGATCAAATGGATAAAATACCATTTCTACTTTACCTATTATATTTGACTCATCAATAAGTCCAAGTGTATTCCTACTATCTTTACTATGATTACGATTATCCCCTAACACAAATAATTTATGCGTAGGAACTTTTATTTCTCTCAAATTTGAAAAACGATTGGATACTTGTGACATATCTAAATGTATATACGATTCATCACGCTTTTTACCGTTAATAAATACCTCATCCTCTTTTAGTTGTATGTTATCCCCCGATAATCCAATAATTCGTTTCACATAGTAAGTAGGCTCGTCTTCTTTTTTTATAATGACAACATCTCCATGATGAAAAGACGATAAACAGACGTTTACCTTATTAACAAGTATATAATCTTTTTCATTCAAAGTAGGTTGCATCGAAATTCCTTCTACCATACAAAATAAAAATGACTTATTAATAAAAATAACCCCTATTATAATTAAGATGTAGCTACATATGTTCCTCCAATATTTTAGAATAAACGGCTTCATATATACCTCATTTCTAATCTATTCCCAGATAAAAACGCCTCTAGTTCACATGAATGCTAGAGACGTTTCGTCCATTTTAATTCTCTTTAGAGGCATCTGTTTTTGGCGCTTCACCAGTTAATCGCTTATTTTTCAAATCAAAATAAGCATCTAAAACTTCTTTTCCAATATCGGAGTTAATGCCCGATTTATCATTTTCAACCCACGGTACTACAACAGAAAATGCTACTTCTGGATCATCATATGGCGCATATCCAGCTAATGTTAAGTTATAACATTCTCTACGATCGCCTTTCGCATTTCGCCCAATTTCATTTTCTCCACCATATACAGTTTGTGCGGTTCCTGTTTTACCAGCTGGTTTATATGGTGCTTTTTGGAACGCTCTTACTCCCGTTCCATCTCCTTCTTGAAATACTTTTCTAAATCCTTCTTTTACTTGATTAATATATTCTTGTTTCATATCGATTCTATTTAAAACAACGGGTTCTATTGATTGTACTACTTTACCAACCTCATCTTTTTGAACGGTTTGTTCTCTAATCTCTTGAACAATTTGTGGTTTCATTCGATACCCTCCATTTGCGATAGTCGAAATATATTGTGCAAGCTGAAGTGGTGTATATGTATCATATTGTCCAATAGAATAATCTAATAAGAAACCAGGCTGATTATCTTTTCTTCCAATTTGTCCTGCAGTTTCATTCGGTAAATCAATACCAGTTTGTACGCCTAGTCCAAATTGCCTGAAATAATATCTCATTTTATCAAAATATTCTTGTTTAATATCTAGTGAACTATTTTTCACATAATCCACACCAGCAATTTTTAATGCTATATTAAACATATAAACGTTTGAAGAAACTTGTAACGCTCTTAGATCGTCTATATCACCAAAATTTTTCCAAGACTTCTTTTCCTTAGTTCCTTTAAACTTCATAGGTGCATCATAAAAATGTGTTCCAGGAGTTATTGCATTTGTTTCAAACCCTGTTAACACTGTCGCACCTTTAACCGTTGATCCAAGCTCATATGAACTTGTCAGCGTGCCTAAAGCATAATCTTCTACTTCCATTTTCCCATCTTTTTCTACAAGCCTTTTCCCAGCCATTGATAATACTTGGCCATTTTTAGGATTCATCATCACTACGAAAGCACGGTCTAACATTGATTCTGATCCTTTATATTGTTTTAATATTTTTTCTATACTCTCCTCTACTTTTTTTTGCAATTCCATATCTATGGTTAAAGTTAAATTTTTACCGCTTTTTCCTTCCGAAACCGTTTCCGTTCTCATTGTATTGCCTTGTTTATCAGCAATGCTTCTTACTTCTTTTTTCGTACCATGAAGTACATCTTCGTATTGCTGTTCGATATAACTTTTGCCGACCCTATCATTTCGGCTATAATCACGCACTAAATAATAATCTAATCTTTCACGTGGCAATCCTTCATCAGCATTTGAAACGTTACCAAGAACGGAACGGAATAGACCATCATTTACATAGATTCTCTCCCAATCAACTGATGCGTCTACCCCTGGAAGTTTCGCTAAATTTTCACTAATCACCGCATATTCCTGTTCACTAACGTCCTTTTTAATAATTTGAGGTGCCATCTGAAAACCTGAGGTCATTTTACTTTTAATAGCTAACACTTCTATATCTTTAGCCGTTAGTTCTTGAAGATTTTTATCTGTAACGCGCTTCCTTTTTAAATCTTCTATTTTTTTGTCTAGCTCTTTTCCGGTAATATCCTTATCTCGGAACTTATCTATTTCTTTTTTTGATACTAAGTCTTGAGTAAGTTCTGGATTTAATTGCATCCAAAAGTCTTTCTTATCAGTCTCAGTTAACTTATCTATATCTTCTTGCGGCATTTCAATAATGTCTGCAAGTTGTCTTGCTGATTTTAATATTTCTTCTTGTTTTACACCTTTCACCTTTGTATATGTAATCGTACGTAAAGACTTATTATCAACTACTGGATTTCCTTCACGATCAAATATTTTCCCACGTGGTACAGAAAGGCCCACGGTTGCATTTTCTCTCTTCTCTACTTCATTTTTATATGTTTCTCCATCAAAGATTTGCACTTTTCCTAACTGAATAATGATGCCAGAAAATAATAAAAAAACACAAAGGAATAAAATATTTAACCGGAGAGGTACTACTCTACCACTCTTCTTCTCTTGTTTTTTCACCTTGTCATAATCTCCTCCTTACAATATTCCAAATAATAATCACTTTTCTATATTAAAAGTAATGTACAATTTTTATACATTGCTTTGTACAAATATTAATATAATGTTTAAAACTTAATAGAAATTAAAACAAATGTAAAGAAAAGATAAAGTTTACTAAATTAAATATAAAAAATACCCAATAACAAAAAGATTAGCTTTCACTAATCGCTTTGTTATTGGGTATTAATTGATTTAAGAATTACTACTAGTGCGTATTGCTATACATTTATCGTCACAATTAGAAAAAGATTGTTTACTTTGTACTTTCGGTAAGTAAATTGTTACTGTTGTCCCGACACCAACCTCGCTCATGATACTAATTGTCCCTTGATGACTTTCAATAATTTTATAACTTAACATTAATCCAATACCAGTCCCTTTTTCTTTCGTACTATAAAAAGGTTCACCTAATCTCTTAATTCTTTCTTCAGGTATTCCTATTCCTTCATCTATTACATGAATGATGACACCATCATCATTTATTTCTTTTATGTGAATTGAAATTTCCCCACCATTTGGCATAGCTTCGATTGAATTTTGCAAAATATTAATAAATACTTGTTTCAATTGATTTTCCGAGCATTCAATAATTATATCTTTGTCATCCGTAAATAGTTCAACTTGAATATTTGTCATAATTGCTTTTGTATTCATTAACGATACGACATTTTTAAAAATTTGATAAATATTTTTCTTTTCTGTATTTATCTCATCTGTTTTAGCAATTGACAAAAATTCTTGCAGGATCGCTTCTATCCTTTCAATTTCAGAAAGCATAAGATCAAAATATCTTTCTTGATCTTCTTTATTAATTTGGAATAACTGTATAAAACCTTTAATTACAGTTAAGGGATTTCTTACTTCATGAGCTACCCCAGCTGCTAATTGACCAATTGCTGCAAGCGTATCTGATTTGTTTAGCAATTCTTCTGTCTTTTTTCGCTCTGTAATGTCACGTACAATAATCATAATTTTATCATGTAATAATGGTAAGCACCTAGCTTCAAAGAAATCAATACTTCCATTAAGTGTGAGTGGATATTCTACAATTACATTCGTTCCTTTTTCCTTCACTTGATTAATGGCTTCCTGAAACTGCTGTACTACTGAAGATGGTAATACTTCGTAAAACTTTTTTCCCATAAAAGCTTCTGCGGGTACGTAAAACTTTGTAGGAGATCCTGCTTTGTAATCTATAATTGTGCCATCATCTTCTGTTAAGAAACATAAATCTGGTAAAGCTTTAAATATTAATTCCAGTTCAGATGTTTGTTGTTTTAACTGCTCTTCTATCGCTTTTAAATGTGTAATATCTACACCAACAGCCCAATAACTATATCCTGTTACAGGAAACTGTTCTGATATATTAGACCACATTATTGTTTTGATTTCACCATTTTTACATGTTAAGTGCATTTCCCAATCTCTGAAATTTTTTCCACAAGTTAAAAATTTCTTTTGTATTTGCTGGCGATAACTATGATCAGGATATAATAATTGAAGTGCATTTGGATTTCCAATTATTTCTTCAGCGGTATAACCTGTTACAATTTCACATTCTCGGTTCCACAAAACAAAATCTCCATTATAATCAAGCGCATCGACCATAACAGGCATGTTTTGTAAAATCGTATGTAGTTCCTCCTCTTTCTGAGAAAGCAACGTTGTTTTTTTACTTTGAATTACTTTTATTGCGCCATCTAAAATTAAACTTGAGAGCATTTCAAAGTATTTTTGACAACTGAAAATTTCGCTTTTTTTGGACCATACAACAAAAGATCCTAAATGTTGATTGTATAAGAAAATGGGGATTTCAATCTTTGGAAGTTTACTCTTAATTATCTCATTCATTCCGAATGAAAAAATACACTCTTTTTCAGCATCAAGAAGTTGATGTGATATGTTAGTTAATTTATAAAATTGTTCTGCCATGGTTTCTATTGTACTCACATCAATAAGTTCCATTAGCCGCGAATTCATTCCTTTTTCACCTCAATATGTAAAATTAATACAAATCTAAAATTCATACTTCTCCATTATACGAAGAAAGCTAGTGTAGGTATATAGCTGTAGAATAATTATTCGCACAAATTTTATTTTTCAATTAAAATAAGAAAAGAATGTATATACTGAATATACCTTTAATTAGTAGATATTTCGTTCATTCCTCCTTACATTCACTGAATTTTTCCTTGAGGGTCATACGCGTCACTAATAACGGTATAAAAATGCAACAAGTATAAAATTCATAAAATATTCACAAATTTCATGAAAAATATAAACATTTATTCCAATATATTCTATATAATGAAATGTAATAAGGCTTCTATGAATCTCATAGAATACCTTACCCCTAATAAAAAAGAAAAAAGAATCCCTTTGGATTCTTTTTTCTTTTTTAATTACATTACATATTTATATAAAGCATGTGCCACACCATGTTCTTCATTTGATAACGTTTCGTATTTACAGATTGTTTTTATTTCTTCAACTGCATTACCCATCGCAATTGATATGTTCGCTTTTTCCATCATAGAAACGTCGTTTAGCCCATCACCTATCGCTACAGTGTTTTCAACTGGAATATTAAGATATTCTGCTAAAGTATATAATCCATTCCCTTTTTGAGCATCTCTATGATTAATCTCTAAATTGTGCCAATATGAAGATGTAATTGCTAAATCTGTATTATGAATAAATGTTTCTTTTAGTTTTTTTAATTTCTCAATATCATAAGAAAATGGTAATAGTTTATGCACATGTATATCTGTTTCTACAATTGGCTTACAACTTTCCGCACTATGAAACGCTGTATGCTCAAGATATAATGCTGCGATTGTTTTTAACTCTTTCAAGTCGAAATTTTCTTTTGAATTCTTCACATACTCAATTTCATTACGTACACTCTCTACTCCATAATCCGGTACATACACACCTTTATCAGTATAAAGCTGATAATATAAACCATTCTCTTCAAGATATTCCACAATTTCAAGTGCCTGCATATTTTGAATTGGATATCTCTTCATCATTTTCTTATCTTTATATATAAGCGCACCATTTTCCGCAATGATTGGACACTCTAAATCAACTTCTAACAATAATCGTTCAATATCAACAATAGAACGTCCAGTACAAATTGCTACAACATGGCCAGCTTCTTGACATGTTCGAATTGCTTCTGCATTTTCTTTACTAATCATTTTATTCCCCGAAAGAAGAGTTCCATCTAAATCAATTGCGATTAATTTCATTATTTCTTCACCACTTTCTATAAATACACGAGTTCTAATTAATTATTAGGTATCGTTTTCATACAATCCTCGTGAGGTACTTCTTATTTATAATTTATGAAAAGCGTTTCAGGTCAAGAAATAATTAAAAATAAAATCCAAAGCTTTTCTTTTTAAAAAGCTTTGGATTTCAAACTATGAATTATAACTAATGTATTTTGTCTCACACATGTACACATTTTTTTCTTCAGTTGGGATATATACTTTAAACTTTTCTAACCGTTTTCCATAGATATGAATTGTGATAACGCTTTCCTTTTTGCTAATTTCAAGAATATGACAATCCGCAGGTGGAATGACTTTATCGGTTTCTCCTTCTCCCAAATATAGATTTCCTGTATGTGTTAAATAAACAAGTGAATTTCCAAGTTGTTTCGTTTGTATAAAGTTCTGCACCATTATCCTTCCTGAAAAGACGCCTTCTACCCCCCATGTGCCGTCATGATCATGTAAAGGTGTAGATTGTCCATCTTTCCATACGAGAGCTAGTACTTCAAAACGTTTGAGCGGATCCTCATACAATAAATGTCGTGCATATTGAGTCGAATTCGCCTTCTGTTTATCTAACGGAAGCCATGTTTTCTTTTCTAAAAGTTCTTCTAGTAACTTTTCAATGCCACACACTATTTCTTCTTCAAATAAACCGTTTTCCATAAGATCTGTAACACCTTTAATAAACTTTTGAAATGATTTACTTCCATTACAAGTCAACATAGGAATCCTCCTCTACGTTTTATACAACTCCATATTAAGGTAATTACCTGAAACTCACAATTGAGAAACAAAAAACAAGATGCAAATGTATGCACCTTGTTGAGATTTTTATTTGGCTTTCAATCGAATAGGTAAGTATTTTAATGTTTGTTCATTTTCCAATATACATTTTTCTAAACAGAAAGATGGAGATAGCTCTATTTTTTCAAAAGCATTTATAAAGGTAGTTAATGCAATCTCAGCTTCTAAACGTGCAAGTGGTGCTCCTAAGCAAAAGTGAGGACCTTTCCCAAAGGTTAAATGCTTTTCATTTCCTATTCGATGTACATTAAATTGAGAGGGGTGTGAAAATTTTTTCTCATCTAAATTCGCTGCACTAACCCACGCAACAATCATCTGATCCTTTTTCATTAAAGGGCCAAATATATTTGTATCCTCTGTAATCCTCCGGGCCAATGTAACAGGAAAGCGATAGCGTAATACTTCCTCAATCGCTTTTGAAATTAAGCTAGGGTTTTTTCTTAAATCTTCATAAATTCCAGGTGAATCTACTAAAAAGCAATAAAAGCTATTAATAATTAAATTTGTAGTGGTTTCATTCCCAGCCGCTAGTAAACCTAATGAAAAGGTTACAATTTCTTCATCGGTTAATCTTTCTCCTTCATATTCAGCTCGAATTAAATCGGAAATGATATCATCAGTTAAATGATATCTCTTTTCCTGAACGATCGGTAGAAGATATGCCTTGAATTCATTTAATGCTATCCCTTTCTCAGCATCCAGATCATTAAACTTTTCTTTACTATACGGCATAAATAAAATATCAGACCATTCTTTAATTTTTTTACGATCTGTTGTTGGGACTCCTAATAAATCAGAAATAACGGTAACAGGTAAAGGGGCAGCAAACTGTTCAACGATATTAACTTCACTATATTTTTCGATATGCTGTACAAGTTCATCTGCGATAGCCTGTATTCGAGGTTTCCACTGTTCTAGACTTCTTGGAGTAAATGCCTTAGAAACAATGGAACGTGCATTGCGATGTTCTGGTGGATCTGTAGAGTTTATATTTATTCTAGTTTCTAATGGAGGGATTGAGAATTGTCTGCGCTCCCTTCTACTTGAAAATAAGCGATAATCTGATAAAACACGATTTACATCATCATATAAAAAAACATTCCATACATCCTGCTCTTCATCATAATGAACTGGGTGATTATCCCTCATCAAACGATACCATTCATATGGATTCCATAATTCTTCTTTTGTTTTCAGCTTTGAAATTTCATGAACTAAAATAACATTTTCAGGTGAAGCCATAGTTCTTTCCTCCCTTTTCTTTTACAATAAAAGTGATAGGTCGGCAGTTCAAAGTTGTATAAACTATCATATGTTATTTTAACATATACTAAAGGAGATTTTTCATTAGAGAACTTGAGAAATATATAAGGGGGATTTTTATGTACGTTGACATTTTACTACTAGCAGAATTAACGACAGGACCAAAACATGGATATGAAATCAAAAAAAATGTTCAAAATCGTTTAGGTGAGAATTTTGAATTAAATCACAACATGCTTTACCCTGCCCTTCGGCGCTTTGAAAATATGGGTGCTATAACGAAAAAAATACATAAACAAGTCGGAAAACCAAACCGAAATATGTACGATATAACAGAAACAGGAGAAGAAATTTTTTCTGAAATGTTACGAGATTTTCCCGAAAAACTTGCGACAAACAATGCAGAATTCCTTGTTCGTATCGCACTATTTGAAAAACTTGACTATGAGGCTAGAAAAGAGATTTTAACTATACGCCAAAACGTACTACATAATCAGCTTACTGCTATTCAGTCTCTAGAGGTTACCTCATCTTTTATTACTGAAGTCATTGAATTTAGTAAATCACGAATTGAACATGAGTTGACTTGGATTACATCACTTATGAAAAAAATATGAAAAAATAACAAGAAAATTTAAAAACAATGAATGAAAATGATATTTATTATCAATACTATAATTAATAAAAGGGCAACCACGATTTGGCTACCCTTCAAAAATTTACACTTCTGGATCGAAAGTTTTGCAATCTGTTTCTTCCGTTGTAGATGCATGTTTACCTTTATGACTTACTACGTAAATTGCCTCTGCACTACATTTATTACCATTCGCCCAAAATTTACAGTTGTTTACTTCACATAAAACGTCTTGTGCCATAGTATCACACCTCCTTGTTCTATTATCATTAACAAAATTCGGAGGTATGATACTCTTTGTCATGCATTTTTTATTACCTTTTTAGTTTTCTTAATGATTCAATATCTCCTCGTACAATCACATCTATATTTTCAGTTATTTTTTCAATGTCAAAATGCCACCATTGAATTTGCAATAGTTCTTCTATTATTTCATTTGAAAATCTCTCTTTTATT
This sequence comes from Bacillus cereus group sp. BfR-BA-01355, assembly GCF_022663675.1. NCBI lineage: Bacteria > Bacillati > Bacillota > Bacilli > Caryophanales > Bacillaceae > Bacillus > Bacillus cereus group sp. BfR-BA-01355. Next base: position 9,825 of record NZ_JAKUFY010000001.1, on the reverse strand, counting down.
TTATTTGCAGGGTTTCCACCAACGATTGTATATGGTGTGACGTCTCTAGTCACAACAGATTTAGCTGCAATGATTGCACCATCCCCTATTTTTATTCCAGGCATAATAGTTGTATCCATACCAATCCAAACGTCATTTCCTATAACTGTATCACCTTTGTAAGGTAAATCAGACAAACTAGGTGTATACTTCTCCCACCCATTTCCAAAGATATTAAATGGATATGCCGAAAATCCATCCATCCGATGATTCGCTCCGTTCATAATAAAGTTAACTCCAGATGCAATACAACAAAACTTTCCAATAGTAAGGCGATCTCCAAGAAATTCATAATGATGTAATACTCGATTTTCAAATTTTTCTCCATCTTTCGCATCATAATAAGAATACTCACCAACAAGTATATTAGATTTTGTTATTGTATTTTTTATAAATTGAACGTTTTGATTTCCTTCAATAGGGTATTTAATATTTGGATTAGGATTCATTCTGTACAGCACTTCCTTTACCACTTATTTCACTTTCTATCGCTATTACTGGCTTTAAATTGTATATAGGTATAATAAACAATAATCCAATTATAAAAAGTAAAGCCGTCCCTTCATACATCATACTTAATGAAAACATCTCTTTTAATGAGCCAGCTATACTCATCGTTACTACCATTGAACCGGTAAATAGCGGACTTAAAATACCATTTACACGACCTATAAAATCGGTATCGCTATTTTGAATAATAAGCGTATTAATACCAATTTGGATACAAGGAAGAGCTAAACCACTAAAAAGCTGCGCTGTAAGTGTAACCCATAAATTTGTAGAATACCCTATAATGCTAATACCAATTGCTTGACCAAGCATACCGATAATTAACATCTTTTGCGGAGCAACGTTTTTCGCAAATACCATCGCTAATGCCCCGCCAACAATCATTCCCGCACCATTTACTGTTAGTAGCCACTGTAAACTCTCTTTTGATAATCCTAACTGCTCAGTCACAATAAATATACCTAATGGCTGAATTAATCCTATACCTAGTCCTGCAGCCATAAAACAAAGCCCCAGCAAAGTTAATGCTTTTTTCTTTTTGACATACTTAATACCGTCCTTCATCTCCTGCAACAGAGTGATATCTTTCTTTTCTACGTCGTTTTCAAGATCTTTCGGAAGAAATAACAATACAACTGCCGCAAGTACAAACGAGATGCCTGTTATGATGATTGAAATATAAATTCCAAAACTATGAAAGATAAATGTCCCTAGGATTGGTCCTAATACCATAAATATTGCAAATATCGTTTGATATATAGACATTGCTAATTGAATTTGTTCCGTTGATAAATGTTGTTTAAACAACTTCATTCCAGATGGTTGTGAAAACTGTGAAAGGATTGCAGAGATGAGTGTCACAAAAAACACAATTTTCCACGTTCCAAACATAAGCGTAATTAATACAGCGAATACTGAAATGGAACTTAACGTCTCACACCATATCATTGTCTTCTTTGGCTTCCACCTATCAGCAAAAGTACCGCCAATAAATGAAAAAATAAAAATTGGAGCGAATTCAGCAACTGAAATCATCGAAATAGCAAAAGCATCACCTTTTGTCATTTCCATTACATATAGTAATACCGCAAAGTTTCGAACCCATATTCCTATTTGTAAAAATAATGCTGATGCTAAAATCCCTTGAACAAACCGATTTTTTAATACTTGTGATACCCCATTGTTTTGTTTCGTTACTACATTTGTCGACATAAAAAAGCCTCCTATTTCATGTTCTGAACAGGAGGCAGCACAAATCATATAAAAAGACTATATATTCGCAGAGCGAAATACATCCCTTTTCTATAAATGTACAGACTAACCCTATTCAGAAGAATATTTCGTTTTTTAACGAAGATCTCTTACAAATAGAATTAGTTGATCATTGGGATGTCTTCACCCTTCCGTTTCGAATTTAAATAACACATACATACTCTATGTAAATCATTTTCGATGTATGCATGTCTCCTTTTACTATTCTAGAAAGTTAAAGGCAATTCCTCTAAAGAACGCATTAAATAGTTACCTTGCCATTTAATTTCTTCACGATTCCCTTTTATTTGTAGTTCAGGCATTCGATTAAACAAAGTAGTAATAGCAATCTTTGCTTCCAACCTAGCAAGTGGAGCGCCTAAGCAGAAATGGCTACCATGACCAAAGGCAATATGACGATTATTTTCCCGAGTAATATCGAATACTTCTGGGTTTTCAAATACAGTTTCATCACGGTTTGCAGAAGCTAAGGCAATGACAACCATATCTCCTTTTTCGATTGTTTGGTCGTGAATTTGAAAAGGTTCATCTGCCCATCTTGAAGTTGTAACCTCAACTGGAGAATAATATCGTAGTCCTTCCTCAATAGCGGCATCAATTAATTTTGGATTTTCTTTTAATAACTGTAATTGATCTGGATTTTCGAGGAGCGCTAATACCGTATTTGTTATTAAATTTACCGTTGTCTCGTGTCCCGCCACAATTAGTAACATTATCATTGAATATAGTTCCCGAGCGCTAAGTTTATGCCCTTCACTCTCTGCAAGTATTAAAGCACTCACCAAGTCTTCTTTTGGCTCTTTTCGTTTAATATCAACTAAATATTGAAGATATGTAATAAACTCAGATAGTTGCTTTTCAGTTTCTTTTATTTCTTCTGGTGTTTCTGGGTAAGCAATGACAGCATGAGACCAAATTCTAAATTTCGCTTGATCTTCTTTTGGAATGCCAAGCATTTCACTTATTACAATAATCGGTAAAGGGAACGAATAATCATCAACAAGATTTAATGAACCCTTTCGCTCGACTTCATTTAACAAATCATCTGCAATATCCTGTATTCTTCCTTCCAATTGCGTGATCATCTTCGGTGTAAAAGCTTTTTGTACGAGTGATCGTAAACGATTATGGTTAGGTGGATCTGAATTTAACATATGAGTAGTTAAATAATCACTATTGTCAACAGTAAGAAACACATTCAATGTATCTTGAGAAAATACATTGGCTGGATCTTTTTTTAAGCGACTATCTTTTAAAAGTGGCAAAGCATCTTCATATCTTGTGATAAGCCATTCCGCACCTAGTTCAGTTTTATTCACAAATAAGATAGGTTGCATTTTTCTAGATTCTTTATAAATTTCATACGCATCTTCTTTAAATTGAGCTGAAGCTAAATTAATGCCCTCCTCTATTTTTAGTCCAACCTTGTTTTTCATTGACATTGTATTCCCTCACTCTCATTTGTTTTTGAAAACCAACCCAACATATGCATTATACTCTAATAAAAACGTGAAAATTGTAAATTTTTAACCAAAATCTTACTTCGTATATTGAAAAATAAAAAAGTGAGAGAGTAAAATCGTTTCACTCTCCCACTACTCTTTATGCGAAGCACATAAAATTACTAATTTGTTGATAGCGATAACTTACTTTACGACGACGACCACCTTGCCAAGTGTAACCTGATACTCCGTTTCTTCTCACTTCAGTCGGAAAGAACCATAAGTCCCTTCCGAAAGGACCAGGACGATGTAAACGTAAATAGCCCCATCTTCCTAGACAATTACACATCCATGATTTCATATTGCCCGCTTGAGATGGAGACGCAAAGGTAGACGGTAACGACGGAGCTTGCGACGGCGGTGGTGACGTTGGAGCATCTTCCGCATCATCTGGTCTGTAATCTTCTTGTTCCATATCTCTCGCTTCATCTACAGATTCATACCCGTAGTTTTGTGGATTATAATACATCGCTTGATCATATGGATAATTTTGTTGGTTATACATATTAACAAATCACCTACTTTTCATTCATTACCTTTAACATTTATATGTGATATGCCCTCTCTGGGAAGCTTATGTTATAGCCCAAATTCAACTTAAAAAGCTCGTATTATTAAAAATACGAGCCTTTCAAAAATAGAAGGTGTTTATTATTTCCTTAACTTCACACTATAAAAACGCATTTCATCTAACGAACCTTCAAATTCAAATACTTCTTGTTTAATTAATTGTTTCAAGCGATATTCTAAGAAAGTATCTCCAACCAATTGTTCAACAAGACCAAGTGCTTCACCAATTACTCTAGGAGCTTTGAGGAATTCTCGATCAGCACCCACACTTTTCGCGCATTCAATTATAAATTGATCAAAATAATCTTCTTGTACAGAATATACTTCATTTTCTTTCCACACTCTTAAACATTCTACGCTTCCCGATATTCTATCCCATTCATGTTCAAACTTCATTCGCTTCTCTTCAGTTAAATAAGGTAACTTTGCAAAACTTTTTTGGAATAGAGCTAAACTTTCAGGTGGTAATTCTCCAGTTCCACGAATATCATACTCTTGTTTTAATATTTCTCGACTTGCTTCAGATGTATTAATAACTCGAATGTTTTTCTTATCCTTTAATTGTGCCATTACAAAACTTAGGCCTACATGTTCATGTGCATTATCAGCCTTCCAAATTGTAATAGGCGTTTCAACAGGAATAGTATGTAGTTCTTCTATAGTTGCTATAAATCTTGATAAATATTCTTCTTCAAAATAACTATCATAAGCAGTTAAATTATTTATTAACCACTTCTGTCTTGCTAGTTGCCCCCCATTCGTATGCAACTTATATATCGGTCCAATTGAAAAGAATTCAGAAAAAGCAACAACACTCTCTTCAAATAATTCTTCTTGACTTAACATATATGTTAAGCAACCAGCCGTTGAATCATCAAAAGCAATATGTACGTGCGTACTTTCTTTTACATTTCTTTTATAAGTAGGATTACTCGTTAATTGTTTCGGAATATCCATCAAATTTTTAATTGTATCTTCACTATAGTTTTCTTCTAATAAGTTTAACTGTATGAGAATACTTTGAAGTAAATCTTTAACCTCATCCTCGTACATATCCTCTACAGCATTTTTAATTTTATCTATCACACAAATCCCTCTATTCATTTCAAAAATAACGTAGATTATAGTGTATCATTTTAGTATAGTTCTTTAAAGTCAAATACTTTCCTTATATTTTTGAATTGCTAAATATTTTTACTTTGAAAATCCTTGTATCTAAATGTATAATTATATAAAAACAAAAATATAGGAGCTACATTTATGGAGAAAGTACTTACTAATTATAGACATTACTTAAAAAATTGGAGATTTATATTTATTTGCATACTACCTGTTATCGCCTTATTCGTTACTTTCTATGTCATCTTCGAACTACTGTTTCATCAAGATTTCTACTTATCTAACTTAATTTCTGCTATCATATTATTTTTAATATTTACTAATGTTAAAGATAAATTTAACATTAAAGGCTAAAGAACATTATTTAAAAATAGCCCTTTATTCTTGCATCCTACTATAAAATAAGGCTTGCAGTAAATTTTTACAAAAATAAGAGCACCCTGCAATTGGATGCTCTTATGTGATTAGAGGTTTTTTCTGAGTATTAAGTAGGACACGAAGATCTTGTCCTACTACATAATATATGCTTATACTTATTATTTCGTGCATATATTAAGCACCATGTTCAGGTACTTAATATATGCATAGTCATTGCTAAAAAAATCTACTCAAATATTCACTATACAATTTCATATTTATAAATTAAAAAACATCCATTGGGGATGTTTTTTATCTAACGATTTTAAGCTTCCATAAACTTAGCCGGTACACCAATTTTTTCAACTACAGAAGATATATTAGTAGGATTAATCATTACATTTTCAATACATACTAATTTATTTTCTAATATCCCATTCTCTGTAGTAATAAGTTCTTCAAACCGATCTAAAGTCATTGAAAATTTGTGTTCACTTCCACCATTCATACTAACTTTTACATACTTCATAGTGTCACCGCCTTTCATAATAATTTACATTTCGACAAGAAGGCGCTTACACCCTTTTTTATTTACTCTTGGATTTCTCACGTTTACATATATTTTGAGAAAAGAAACTACTATTATTTACTCACAAAATTATTACTAATAAGAAAGATAAAGATAAAAATGCACAAAGTGGAATATATAAACCAGTATCCATTCTAGCGAAGTGCGTATCTTTTTGTCGTTTAAAGATACCAAAATAATTAAACTCACCAATTACTCTAATAGAAAAGACGCTCATACAAATCCAGGAACCGACTTGAATAATAACATTAGGAACTGCAAAATGAACAATATTTGCTTGTTGCAACAAAATTATCGCTGCCATACTTAATAATAATGCAATGAACAATGTCATTCCGGCACGAGGTGTAAACGCCTTTTCCCCTGATTTAGTTGGTATAACACTATTTGTCCCCCAATTACCTCCGAAACCCCAATATACATGTAAAAAGCTAACTAAGAATAATATACAAGCAGATATATATGTAATGATAAGCATTTTATCCTCCCCTTATTTTATTTAACTTCTCACCTATAAAATATGCTATCCCCCCCTCATTAGCAACCTTTATTTAATTACATAAAAAAACCGTAATGATTTATCAATATTAAGATAAGTCATTACGGGGTTATTAAACTTCATTATGCATTAAACCTATTTCTTCGGCGTTCCATCCTTGTTTGACCTTGAACTTCATTTTCTTTGTATGGATCTATTTTCTCTGTCATTTTATATGTTGCAACTGGTTCTTCGTACTTATGCTCATGTATCTTTTCTGGAATTTTACTTTTAGATTCTTTCCCACCAAACTTAAATAGTTTCATCTTTAATTTCGGTAATCTCGGAAGACGAATCTTAAATGATAATCTTTTGCGTTTCTTTTTTGGTCCAAGTAGATTTATATTTTCTTTATTATTATCTTTCTCTTTGCGGTGAATGAACATCGCAAGTAATCCTCCTAATACAAGTCCTCCAATTAATAGTAATATATATACATAATGGCTTGTCATTAAACTCGTCATGCGTTCAAGTATGACTAACGACTGTACTTCTTTTATATCCCATAGTAAAGCGGCCCATAATGAGAATAATCCCAAAGTAAGTCCATATGTACGAAAACGAAATAAACATGGAATTAACGCGACACATGCAGCAATTTTCGCATTTGCTATGATTGAGCTTGTTGTAATATCCTGATGCCAAATAACTAACAGTAATGTTATAAATGGCGCATACGCTATCCAGCTGCATATACGTGAATACATCTTTTTAGCAAAATAACTACCGAAACTAGTAAAAAATAAAAGCCCTCCAATATATACAGATTGTTCTAGAGGGATTTGCTTTGTAAGTCCTGCAATTGGAAAGAGGACGCTCAGTAGCATTAAGAGCACATCTAATTTCTTCACCATTCCCCATTCCTTTCAAATTTTTTCAATTAATAAAAATCGCTTTTCCATTTGGTATAGTTTTTGTATTTCTAAAAAACATATTAATCCTGTCTGCACATAAAGTAAATATGTAAACGAAAAGATACTTGACAAATGATATCCTTATTTGCATAAAAAAATGACAAATCCTGATCGATATAACGAGCAGGATTTGTTTACTAGTATTTAAAGTAGAATAATTGAATCTTTCTTTTCTACTTTTACTACATCTACATCCAATTCATCATCAAATTCTTTAAATTCTCTTGCATCTATGTCAGTAATATAACTCTTTATTACTTTTTCCATATGTACGGAATATGTCATGTGTACATTCTTTTTCGAAAGCATACTAGAATTACAGCACATGTAATGTATCATTTTAGCGATATAATCCCTTTCTACAGGTTTTACACCTAATGGTAGAATTTCAATTATATATCGCTGAAAAACTTCACTACAATTAAGTGAATATTCACCAGTGCTATAATACATCCCTTTTTGATCTGCATATAAGCCTATTCTATCTAGAGCATCATCACATTCTATTACACCGTAGCTTGGTACATCAAAACCTGTATTTATTCTAATAATATTTAAGTTGGGAACCTTTAATACCTCTGGAACAATATCAGGTAAAATATCTGTATTAATTTCTTTATTTTGTAACTCTTTTATCCAATATTTTCTCAAATTTGCATCTACAATGAAGTAAACTTGTTCATTTTGTTCTTTTGCATATTGTACAATTTCCATTAATGTTTCGAAAACATATTGTTTAAAAAGAGCCCCCATATCATTTCTCTTTGATGGTTGTGATAAAAATGCATTATGTTTATTTATATTTAATAATACGTAATCAATCTTTTGCCACTCTGTATTCCCATATAATTTATATAAAATTTCTTTTCCTTTTATTTTTGAAAGAATAGGTAAGAAATCAAATTTCGATATTCGTTCAATTGATAAATTAACATATGTACAAGGTAAATTTATCTTATTCCAACTACGCTTCAAAAATCCTTTTTGTTCTAATAGACTAAAAACACTATTTACAATTGTTTTACGAGATACACTTTGGCCTATAAATAAATTAATAAATGTTGAAATACGATTTGTTCGTGCAAATCCCTCTCTAATGATTTGTTTTGGATCAATTTTTTCGCGTCCATCACAATTTTTCATTGCGATTAATGCTAATGTCGCATCACTGCGCTCACCCGCGGTAGCATAGACAGCTTTCGTAACATCATCTACAAGATTTGTTTTATATTTTTGACAATATTGCATTTTATATGGATTTTGTAACACCTTTTCAATATTGTATCTCACAATCTTTAATAATACTGGGAAATCTGTATTCAATACATAAGAATTTTCACCAATTTTAGTCAAAACAATTTCGCTATCAAGTAATACTTGTTCTATTTCCAGCGCTATATTTTCAGACCAAACTTCTAATGTTAATGTCTCTAATCCTTTTGGTGCAAATAAAGGAAATAATTCATTTTTGTTATTTGTTGCTACCTTTTTACATTCTGGAAGTATTGTGAAATAAGAGAATTTACGCTGGAATTCTTTAAATAAATACTCTCTTTCCTTTACTTTTATACCTGGTTCTATTTTAGTACCTTGGACTTTATATATTCTTTCATTGTATGGAAATAACACCCTTTTATTTTCCCCGACAATATAATCTTTCGGATATTGGAGAATATGGTCTAAATCCAAATCTCCACCTATTTGAAAATCATCTTTTAAATTTCTAAATATCTTAATCCATTTCATGCCGGTTGTAGCTTGTTGCATTTTTAGTTTTACAAACCGTATTTTTTTATTATTTGATGCAAACTCTGGGGTAGAAATCAATATCATCCCTCGTTTTCGTCTGAAAAGTAAAGGAATATCTGGATGATTATATTCTTGATATTAAGACTGTTTTTATGATTATTTCTTGTTAGTGTGTATTAATTGATTATGGCTATTATTGAAGATGATATATCAGCGGTAATTTATGTCTATTTCGTATAAGTGTTAGCAAGTTCGTTTGCAAACTTGTTAGCACTTTTTTATTTCTTCTATTCTCCCATGAAAATTAGCATAGTTTTTATGAATTCTATATCTAGTAGAAAGCTCTCTATCATATAAAAGTATAATAATAGGTTAATAAACAAGCAGTTTTTTTACTAAAACATAGAATAATACTAACCCTAATTGAAGGGAGGTATAAAAGAATGTCCTGGAATAATGATTGCTGGAGTTCTAAGAAAAATCATTGTTGTGATGATTGGTGGAAATCTAAAGATAAGCGCCATTGTGATGACGATTGGTGGAAATCTAAAGACAAGCACCATTGTGATGATGATTGGAAGTTCAATCGAAATAAGTGTCGTTGTAACTGTTTCTTTATTTGTTGCCATTGTAAAAAGAAACATTGGTAAGATTTTCAGTACCAAC